>NZ_FR892591.1:28801-33354 GCF_000436015.1 Prevotella sp. CAG:592
GCACAAGACTGCGCGGCGTCACGTTGTTGAGGATATTCGAAGCCTCCGTCATCTCCACCATGAATGTGGATTCTCCCATTGAGATATTGTCGCTCGCCCCCACACGTGTGAATATCTTGTCCACGATACCAATCTTGGCACTCTCTGCCGGCACGTAGCATCCTATCTGTGCCATCAACGTGATGAGTGCCGTCTGGCGTAGCAGAGCCGACTTACCCGCCATGTTCGGTCCGGTGATAATCATTATCTGCTGCTTCTTGTCGTCGAGATATATGTCGTTGGGCACATACTTCTCTCCCACCGGCATCTGTGTCTCTATCACGGGGTGGCGGCCCTGACGGATATCTATCACGATGTCGTCTTGCAGAATCTGCGGTCTCACGTACCGGTGTTCCTCCGCCGTCTTGGCAAAGGAGAGCAGACAGTCGAGCTGTGCTATGATATGCGCATCCTTCTGAATGGTGTGTATATAATGCTGGGTGTTCTGCACGAGTTCACCGAAGAGCTTTGTCTCCAGCTGCAGTATCTTGTCTTCGGCTCCGAGAATCTGCTCCTCATATTGTTTCAGTTCCTCGGTGATATATCGTTCCGCCTGTGCGAGCGTCTGCTTCCTTATCCATGTGGCAGGCACTTTGTCTTTGTGGATATTCCTCACTTCAAGATAATATCCGAACACATTGTTGTAGCCGATTTTCAGACTTGATATGCCGGTCTCCTCTGTCTCCCTCTCCTGGATTTTCAGCAGATAGTCCTTGCCGTTATATGCTATGTCGCGCATGCGGTCGAGTTCCTCGTCCACTCCGCTGCGTATCACGTGTCCTTTGTTCACGAGCTGTGGCGGGTCTGGCTCTATCTCCATCTCCAGTCTGTCGCTGAGTTCCTTGCAGGCGTCAATCCTGTCTGCCATCAGCGCGAGAGTCTTGTTTTCCGACCGCTCGCAGGCATCCTTGATAGGCTGCATGCAGAGCAGGGCATTCTTCAGCTGCACCATTTCCCGTGGCGACACACGTCCTGTGGCAACCTTTGCTGTGATGCGTTCCAGGTCGCCCACTCCATTGGTGTTCTCGTCGATGATTTCCCTGAGTGACGTGTCCTTGAAGAATTCCTCCACCACGTCGAGCCGCTTGTTTATGTCGGCGGCATTGCGCAACGGGAAGCACACCCATCTGTTGAGCATTCTGGCTCCCATCGGCGAACAAGTGCGGTCTATTACGTCGATGAGCGAGCATCCGCCGTCCTGCATCGAACGTGTCAGTTCGAGCGAACGCACGGTGAAGCTGTCGAGTCTCACATATCGCTCCTCGTCTATCCGGGATAGCGACGTGATATGGCTGATATGTGTATGCTGCGTGAGTTCCAGATATTGCAGGATGGCTCCGCATGCCACGATACCGCATTTGAGATGGTCTACGCCGAAGCCCTTGAGGTTTTTCACCTCAAAATGCTTGTGCAGTTTCTGGCGGGCGGTCTGTTCATTGAACACCCATTCGTCGAGTTCGAAGGTGAAATGCTTTGTTCCGAAGAAGCGTTCGAAGTCTGCCTTCTTGCCTCTTTCATATAGCACCTCCTTTGGCTGGAAGTTACCTATCAGCTTCTGCACATAGTCGTATGGTCCTTCGGTGGTGAGGAACTCTCCGGTTGAAATATCGAGGAACGCCACTCCACAGGATGCCTTGCCGAAGTGTATGGCTGCGAGGAAGTTGTTCTCCTTGTAGTTCAGCACGTTGTCGGTCAGGGCAACACCCGGCGTTACAAGTTCGGTGATGCCTCGCTTCACGAGTTTTTTCGTCAGTTTCGGGTCTTCGAGCTGGTCGCAGATAGCCACTCTTCTGCCTGCCCTGATGAGCTTTGGCAGATAGGTGTCGAGGGCATGATGGGGGAATCCAGCCATCTCGGTAGACGGTTTCGTGCCTGAGTTGTTTCTCTTGGTGAGCGTGATGCCGAGGATGCGACTTGCGTCAACGGCGTCGTCGCAGTATGTTTCATAGAAGTCTCCACACCTGAAGAGCAGCAGTGCGTCGGGATGTTTCGCCTTGAGCGAAAAGAACTGCTGCATCATAGGCGTCAGCCCATTGTCGTTTTTTGCCATATTATATGTGAAACTATTGTCGTTTTTGTCTTATGCCCCTGACCGTCTCCTCGCTGCCGCATCACGACGGTATGGATGTGACAATGGGGGCAAGTTGCAAAATTACGTCTTTCGGATTTAAATACCAAGAACGGAAAAGATTTTTTATTCCAAACCGGTCATCAGGAACACTACATTGAACGACCTATGACCGTTTTGGGATTATGGTTGCTTGGCTCATAAAAAAAAACGGTGCTCCGCATTATGTAAAGCAACCGGAACAGGTCAGTCCAGCAGTCCTTCTATCGCCAGTCTGTATGAATTGAGTCCGAAGCCGCATATCACTCCCTTGCAGGCGGCGGAAATGAAAGAATGGTGGCGGAAGTCTTCACGCTGGTGGACATTGGAGATATGCACCTCCACAACCGGGCATTTTATGGCGCGTATGCAGTCGTGCAGGGCAATGCTGGTGTGGGTGTAGGCTCCGGCGTTCAGCACTATGCCGTCGAAAGAGAAGCCCACCTCCTGTATCTTGTTTATCAGTTCTCCCTCAACATTGCTCTGATAGTATTCTATCTCTACGTCGGGATACTGCTCACGCAACTTGGCCAGGTAGCTCTCGAAAGACTCGCTGCCGTATATCCCCGGTTCTCTCACGCCGAGCAGATTGAGATTGGGACCATTCACTATTTGTATCTTCATATTTCTGGATTAGTTTGTTTGTTGCAGCCTTTTTATTACCTTTGCCTTGTATTTCTCTCCTGCCTGGGCATAGCATACTCTGGCGGAGGAGTGCAGACACTTGGGTGGCTGACATTTGCAAAAGTACAAAATAATAATCATTCGGACAACTATTGACTCGCAAACTGACATGAACGACAACTGCAACTCCAATGCGGAGATGATAAAGCAATACCGCAGATATCTGAAACTGGGAAGAAACTACTCCGAGAACACTCTCAAGGCATATATGGACGACCTGCAGAAGCTGCTCAACTATGCCAACTGCGAGGGACTGGCGCTGACGGAGGTGAAGCTGGATGACCTGCGCAACTTTGCCGCTGCCATCATCGACATCGGCATAAGCCCGAGGTCGCAGGGAAGGATTCTGAGCGGCGTGAGGGCGTTCTACAAGTTTCTGCTCATAGACGGATATATCCAGGAAGACCCTACAGAACTGCTGGAATGGCCCAAGATAGGGGAACATCTGCCAGAGGTGCTGTCGGTGAAGGAGATTGACATGATGGAGGCTGCCGTGGACATGGAGAAATGGGAAGGACAGAGAAACAAGGCAATCATAGAGGTGCTCTTCTGTTGCGGACTGAGAGTCAGCGAACTGACAGACCTGAAGATGTCGGATCTCTTTCTCGACGAGAAGTTCATACGTGTGATAGGAAAGGGCGACAAGGAGAGACTGGTACCGATATCCGAAAGCGCCATACAGGAGCTGAGGTTCTGGTTTGTAGACCGCAACGTGATGAAGATAAAGCCGGGAGAGGAAGACTACGTATTTCTGAACATCCACGGCAAACATCTCACAAGGGCAATGATATTCACCATCGTGAAGAGGCTCGCCGCTGCCGCCGGGATAACGAAGAACGTGAGTCCGCATACGCTGCGCCATTCCTTTGCCACATCGCTCCTTGAAGGCGGTGCCAACCTGCGTGCAATACAGGAGATGATGGGACACGAAAGTATCGGAACGACTCAGATATACACCCACATCGACATGCACACGCTGCGGGAGGAAATACTCGAGCATCATCCAAGAAACATGATGGACAAATAAAATCCACTCTCCTAAAAAGACATAATCCAAGCAAGCCCTGATGAGCGGCTCTGGATGATGCAGGATGATTCAGATATCTGATTTGCAAAAAAAAATGTCCGCATCATTTGCTCCCTCCAGCAATGATACGGACTGCAAGTTCTCGTTTAGATTTCGTGTTTGATAAAATTCTTACCACTTTTCTTGCTTACAAAGGTATTCAAAAACATCTGCATCTGCAAGCCCATATTTCCAGGTTATGGTACGAATGGGCCGTAGCATGGATTAAACGGCATAAAATAGCAAGATGGGATGTATAAAAATAAGCGATATATGAGCTATAAAAATACTGACACTCATCAGAGCATCAGTCTTTTTGCAAATTCCCATATCACCATACCTGCCGTGACAGAAACGTTGAGCGAGTGTTTGGTGCCAAACTGTGGTATCTCGAGACAGCAGTCGCTCTTGTCCACCACTTCCTGATGCACTCCCTTCACCTCGTTGCCCATTATCACGGCGAAGCCCTTATGCTTGCCGATATCCGGAACAAAGTCCTGAAGCATCGTGCTGCCCTCACACTGTTCCACGGCACACACCTGATACCCCATGGCATGAAGTTCATCCACGGCATCCGTGGCGTTGTCGAAATACCGCCAGTCCACACTGTCTTCCGCACCGAGCGCCGTTTTGTGAATCTCCGGCATCGGCGGAGTG
>NZ_FR892591.1:33368-39305 GCF_000436015.1 Prevotella sp. CAG:592
GGCGGAGTGGCGGTAATGCCACACAGCCATACCGCCTCGATACGGAAGGCATCACCACTGCGGAACACCGACCCCACATTGTGCAGCGAACGCACATCGTCAAGCATCACGATGAGCGGCATCTTGTCACTCTGCTTGAAGTCGCTCACCGTCATGCGGTGCATCTCTATAGTCTTGAGCTTTCTCATTGCTCCTCACTCTTTACCTTATATGCCAACGCATACATGCGTATCTGCTTCACCATGGCGAGCAGACCGTTGGAGCGGGTTGGCGAGAGATGTTCCTTAAGACCGATCTTGTCGATGAAATAGAGGTCGGCAGCGAGGATTTCCTGTGGGGTATGACCGCTCAATACTCTGATGAGCAGCGCTATGATGCCTTTCACGATGAGTGCGTCGCTCTCTGCCGTGAATATTATCTTTCCGTCCACATAGTCTGCCTGCAGCCATACGCGGCTCTGGCAGCCGTCGATGAGATTGCTCTCTGTCTTGTATTTGTTGTCGAGTGGTTCCTGCTCGTTGCCCAGGTCTATGAGCAGCTGGTATTTGTCCATCCAATCGGTGAAGTCGGAAAACTCCTCAATCACTTCATCTTGTGCTTCGTTGATTGTCATTGTAGTGTATTTTATTGTTGTTGAAAATCCATTTGAGCGTTGCGGCGTATATGCTTACTCCTCTACCCGCTCCAGTTTGAAGAGCTTGTCGCTTGGTCTCACCTTTGACGGCACAGGCATTGACACGCGCTGTCCCTTGCGGGCTTCTTCCACGGGCTCCAGGTCATAGCGTATCTCGTCGGCATTCATATAGATGACGCCTGTCGTAGGTCCGGTAATGAGCAGCTTGTCGCCCTTCTTGAAGTCGGCTGCCTCGATGGCAAATTCTGCCACGCCGAGCTTTGAGAAGTATTTCACTCCCTTGCCCACATACACCTTCTTCTCCGTAGCACAAGAGCCGTAGTTCTTGTTCCATTCTCCGAGTTTCTGTCCCAGATAGTATCCATCCCAGAAGCCGCGGTTGAAGACGGTGGCGAGACGCTCGTCCCACTGGTCTTTCTTCTCCTCCGTAAAGGTTCCGTCGATAACGCTCTGTATGGCTTCCTTGTAGCATTTCACCACGGTGTAGACATACTCCGGACCGCGTGCCCTGCCTTCTATCTTGAACACTCTGACTCCGCTCTTCATCATCTTGTCGATGAATCGCACGGTCTTCAGGTCTTTAGGACTCATCACGTATTTGTTGTCAATCTCCAGCTGGGTGCCGGTCTCATTGTCGGTCACGGTATACGAACGGCGGCAGAGCTGTATGCACTCTCCGCGGTTGGCTGAACGGTTGGCATTGTCGAGACTGAGATAACACTTGCCGCTGATTGCCATACACAAGGCTCCATGGCAGAACATCTCTATGCGCACGGGCTGTCCTGACGGTCCGCAGATGTTCTGTTCCTCTGCCAGTCTGTGCACCTCTGCCACCTGACTCATGTTGAGCTCACGGGCGAGCACCACTACATCGGCAAACTGCGCATAGAACTTCAGTGCCTCCACGTTAGAGATATTGAGCTGTGTGGAGAGATGAACCTCCTGTCCCACCTTGTTGCAATAGGTCATCACCGCCACGTCGCTGGCTATCACTGCCGAGATGCCTGCCTCTTTGGCTGCATCCACAATCTCGTGCATCAGCGGTATGTCCTCGTTGTAAATGATGGTGTTCACGGTGAGGTAGGTCTTTATGCCATGCTCATTGCAGGTGGCTGCAATCTCGCGAAGGTCATCGATAGTGAACGTGCTGGCAGAGTGTGCCCTCATGTTCAGCTTCTCGATGCCGAAATAAATGGAGTCTGCTCCTGCCTGTATCGCTGCGGCGAGGCTTTCTCTCGACCCCACCGGCGCCATGATCTCAAAGTCGTTTATATTGTAATTCGTCATAATCATTTTATCATATATATTGGCATTAGAGCGCAAAGACGCGCTCTATGCCAATTTACTCGGCAAAAGTAAATAAAACCTACCAAAGTGCCAACTTTATCATTGCATTTTCGTCAATCTTCCCAGAACTGGGTGTATACACCCTTGAAATTCTTGTAGTGTTCCATGGTTTTCTGCCGTATTCTCTCATACATGGCATCTGAGTCTATGCCATTCTTCTTGAGGAATGTGTCGAACCACACCTTCGGTGTAGACCATTCCACTTTGCGGCGCTCCGCCGGTTTCATTACCACACCTTCGAAATAGCCTTCTGCCAGGCCTCCATTGTCTACCTGCGTCACCATCTTTGAAGAAACGAACTTGGTGCTGTAGAGCCGGCGGTCCTGTCCTTTCACCCATCCGAACTGCGGCGAGAACGCCTCAAGCTTGCCTAAGGTGATGGAACCGTCTGCTCCCACACCCGTGATCTGTACGCGATACGTCTTTTTATCCATCTCTATTGAAGAGAAGCCATCGAAATAAAGTCTGGCAAACTGTAGTCCTGCGAATGGATTGCTCTTTGTATTGGTGTCTACCTTCAAGCCGCCTGCCTTTCCGCCTCCGCCGCTGATTATCATCCATTTCTTGCCTTCGTCCATCGTTGCCGCAATAAATGATTTGATGTAGTGTGTCATATCTAAAAGTCTTTGGTTTAGCAAAAAGTCCAGTATTCCATCTGTTCTAAAAAAAGCCAAAATGCCATATCCCGCATATATTGATATGAGGAATATGGCATCATATAAGAATAATAAAAGCGTATGCCCTTTATTTCACTTCCCAAATGTCGTTGGTTTCGAGGAGCTCCATGAAGTTGTGATATTTCTTCTTACCCTTCACCTCTTCAATCTGCTCAGCAACGGCAGTCTCATAGGTAGGAGCCTCTACGTCGCGGATTACACCGAGAGCCACTGGGAATCCATGCTCGTTGTCCATCATGGCGAGCTTCAGCTGCAGGGTGTTGTCCTCACAGTGAGCGTCGTGAACGAGGATGTCCTTCTCTGTAATGCCATTCTCGCCGATCTTCACTACCTTCAGACCGAAGCCCTCCTGCACAAGACCGAACTCGTTGTTCTCACCGAAAATCAGCGGCTCGCCGTGCTTCACGTAGATGGCGTTCTTCTTTCTGCCCTCGCTCTTGTAGATAGAGTCGTAAACACCGTTGTTGAAGATAACGCAGTTCTGCAGAATCTCGCATACAGAAGCACCCTTATGCTGCTTTGCAGCCTTCAGCACCTCTACAGTTCCTGCAGCGTCGGTGGCTACGGCACGTGCGAAGAAACGACCTCTTGCACCGAAGCAAAGCTCTGCCGGACGGAATGGGTCCTCTACAGTACCGAATGGAGAAGACTTGCTGACGAAACCGCGTGGACTGGTAGGAGAATACTGTCCCTTTGTGAGTCCGTAGATACGGTTGTTCAGAAGTATCATATTCAGGTCGATGTTACGACGCATGGCGTGGATGAAGTGGTTACCACCGATAGCAAGACCGTCGCCGTCACCGCTGATCTGCCAGATGGTGAGGTTTGGATTGGCTACCTTGGCACCGGTAGCGATGGCAGCAGCACGTCCGTGGATGGTCTGCATCGCATAGGTATTAACATAGTATGGCAGACGGCTTGAGCATCCGATACCGGAGATTACCGCTGTCTCGTATGGCGGAACGCCTAATTCTGCCATCGCCTTATGTAGCGAAGCCAAGAAGAAGTGGTCGCCGCAACCAGGACACCAACGTGGCTGTCCTTTCTTATAATCTTGTATTGTGAACATTGTCAATGAAAAATTAGACGTTTATATTACTTGTTAATGATTTCCTCAAAGCTTTCCACCAACTCGCTTACAACGAATGGCTGTCCCTTAACCTGGTTGAACTGATATGGCACGAAGCCGTCAACCTTGGCACGCAGATAGGCAGCAAGCTGACCGAGGTTCTGCTCTGCCACTACCACCTTCTTGTATTTCATGAGCACCTCTGCGGTGTTCTTTGGCAGCGGGTTGATGAACTTGAACTGTGCAGCAGCCACCTTGTGACCCTTCTTGCGCAGCTCTTCCATAGCTGAATAGAGATGTCCGGCAGTACCGCCGAAACCTACGATGAGCAGTTCTGCATCGTCCTTGTCGCCCAACACCTCAAGGTCTGGAACAGGGATGCGAGCCACCTTGCCTGCTCTCAGTCGACACATCTTGTCGTGGTTCTCAGGATCTGTAGAGATAGCGCCAGTGTCGCTGTCCTTCTCCAGTCCGCCGAGGATATGAGTGAAGCCCTCACGTCCAGGGATACCCCAATAGCGAACGAGAGTCTCCTCGTCTCTCTTATATGGAGTGTAGTTGCCCTTCATGCTCTCTGGAGCATAGTGAGGATGAATCTCAGGAAGCTCAGCGATGTTAGGAAGTTTCCAGGCTGCAGAACCGTTGGCAACGTATGCGTCGGTGAGGAGCAATACCGGTGTGAGGTGCTCAACGGCAATCTTTGCTGCGCTGTAGACAGCGTCGAAACAGTCGGTAGGACTTGTAGCTGCGATTACAGGCATTGGAGACTCACCGTTTCTTCCGTAGAGAGCCTGCAGCAAGTCTGTCTGCTCGCTCTTTGTAGGCAGACCTGTAGAAGGACCGCCACGCTGCACATCGATGATGACGAGAGGCAGCTCGTCGATAACGGCGAGGTTGATAACCTCTGACTTCAAGCAAACGCCAGGACCAGAAGTTGATGTGGCTGCCATAGCTCCGGCGAATGATGCGCCGACAGCACTTGCACAACCGGAAATCTCATCCTCACACTGCACGGTGGTCACTCCGAGTGACTTGTGCTTTGCGAGCTCATGGAGCACGTCGGTAGCCGGTGTGATAGGATAAGAACCGAGGAAGAGCTTCATGCCAGCTTTCTCGGCAGCGGCGATAAGACCATAGGCTGTTGCCTTGTTGCCGGTGATGTCCATATAGCGGCCTTTCACCTTATTCTTTGACTCGATGCGGTATGTAGCAGGCACACCGGCATGAGTATTGTGTCCGTAGTTGAAACCTGCGTTAACCACCTTGATGTTGTTCTCGGCGATCTGAGGCTTCTTGGCGAACTTCTCTCTCAGGAAATTCTCAACGAGAGTGACATCGCGGTTGAAGAGCCAGCATACGATACCGAGAGCAAACATGTTTCTACACTTCATGATGGCCTTGTTGTCCATGCCGGAGTCGGCAAGACAATCCTTCACCATCTTTGTGATAGGACAAGCCACTACTCTATCCTCATCGATGCCCATCTCTGCGAGATAGTCGGCTGTCTTGAATTCAGCCTTCTCCAGATCCTTGGGACCGAAGCTGTCGGTGTCGATGATGATTGTAGCCTGTGGTTTAGCATGCTTGTACTGTGTCTTCAATGCAGCGGCGTTCATAGCCACCAGTACATCGCACTTGTCACCAGGGGTATAAACCTTTCCCTCACCGATGTGAACCTGGAAACCAGATACGCCGGTCAGCGATCCTTGCGGGGCGCGGATGTCTGCTGGATAGTCAGGGAATGTTGAGATTCCGTTGCCGATGGTGGCTGAAACCGTGGAGAAGATGTTACCGGCGAGCTGCATACCGTCGCCAGAGTCGCCTGAGAAGCGTACTACTACCTGCTCCAACTCTTTTACTTCCAAATTTTCTGCCATAGAATTTACAGTATTGATGAATGATTTTTCATTTATTAGTCTTAATCCAAGAAGCTCCGGCTATGCACAGGACATAGAAAGAGCCATGCTTTTCAACAAAGTAATGCAAAGTTCGGAAACTTTAATGAAAGTTCAAAGCTTTTTCCCAAAATAATTTCATTACATATTGAAAACCACGTGTATTTTCACTCTCAATGCTGAATTTGTGTCATTATCCCATACCGATATATATATACAACGGAGTTGTCAGCCTTACACATTGTCAGAAAAATATCATACGATGTCTGACTTCAAGACGCCTTATAAAAAAACAAAATCCAAGCAAGCCCTAAT
>NZ_FR892592.1:0-29808 GCF_000436015.1 Prevotella sp. CAG:592
AAAGAGCAAAATCCAAGCAAGCCCTAACAACCGACCGATTGGGGGTTAAGTTGGTAGATATGAGTAAAAGGTGCAAATATCGCTGATTTTTAGTAAAAAACGAGAATTTCTGAGAAACTGTCAGATTGTCTGGTTTTTTGTTGTAATACTCTGACAGACAGACAGTTGCCTGATAGTCAACTGTCAGCCAATTGTCTGGATGGTTTGCTGATGAAAGGGCTGATAGTTGAATGTGTACAAGACTGTATCGCAGATACGCTTACTTACAATTATCAGATGAGAGGAATTCTGACGACAGGAATGGCATGCGTTGGCAGAATTCTGAAAACAGGGATATGGGTATTACAACATCAACTTATTGGGCATCCGTCTGACAGAAAATCTGCCCAACAGGGGCAAGCACGTTGCCCATGATGGGCAAGCACGTTACCCCACATGGGCACGCTGCTTGCCCATTTTCTGTAGTTTTGATTACTCTTATATATATAAAAGTAATGAAGTCCAATGTCACGACAGGCGGAAATCGTCAGGCATAATAGTCGCGCAGTTGGGCGGCAAGTGCCGCGAGCTGTTCTATGCTGCCGTTGCCATAGCGCTGCCATATCTGCTGACAAGGCTGGAGCAGCGGCGTAACCATAAACTCCTGCCGGTTGAGATACGGATCGAGAATCTGGTATACGTTGAGCACATCCTCCACTACCCTCGCCTTCACACCTATCAGCCGCGCCAGCTCCTCCACCTCGGGCGTGGATGCCACCATCGTAATCGGCGTGAGACGGAAATAGAGGTCGAGCACGAGGATGAGAGCCACCGGCGTGAGCGGTTCACAATGAGGAATCTGGCTGAAATCCTTCTCGAAAGTCTCCTTCACCTCCACCCCATCATAGAATGCCGAAGCGCAGGAGAATCCCATCATGCTCCTCACCTTGGCAGCGTCGGCACGCAACCGCCGGGGATTGTCCTTGTAGCGCTGCATCAAGCTGCTGAGAAACGGTGTGGAACCGTTGCGCAGGTCGAACATCTTCTCATATATAAAGGACGGCGGCAGATGCAGTTCGATACTCAGATCCACCATCTGCCTGCTATACATACGTTTCAGCCCTACGGGTTTGCGCATATACAGTTGCATCACCAGAAGCCAATAATCATCTTGCCAAAGAGAAGAAATGCCAGCCATAGTAGTATCATTTGATTAATTTCTGCAAACTTAAGAAAAAATGTGGAAACAAAAGAATTATTTTTCGTAACTTTGTGCGCTGATAATAATAATACCCGTTTTAAACGGCCTAATGACCGATTGGGGTTAAACAGCCACAAACGGTTATGAAAACAAGGATTTTCATATAACAAGCTTTACAAACCAAGATACTGCCGCCACAAGAGGGCAACAGAATGAAAATAAGGAATATAAGACAAAACGGGTATTAGGTATACGGTCTTGTTGCCTTTCAATAAAAACGACAAACTAAATAATACATATTCGATAAATAACAAACTAACTAAAAAATACTAATATGGATACATTCTCAAAGAATTTCTCCCTTGAGGGCAAGGTAGCTCTCGTTACGGGAGCAGCCTACGGTATCGGTTTCGCCATTGCCGAGGCTTACGCAAAGGCAGGTGCGAAGATTGCCTTCAACTGCCGTTCACAGCATCATATGGACCAGGCTCTCGCCGACTACAAGGCAAAGGGCATCGAGGCAAAGGGCTACATCTGCGACGTTACGAATGAGGAGGAGGTGAAGAAGATGGTTGCCGACATCGAGAAGGAACTTGGCGTCATCGACATCCTCGTGAACAACGCCGGCATCATCAAGCGCATCCCTATGACAGAGATGAGCGTGGAGGATTTCCGCCAGGTTGTCGACATCGACCTCAACGCTCCATTCATCGTGTCGAAGGCCGTTATCCCCGGAATGATAAAGAAGGGCCACGGCAAGATCATCAACATCTGCTCAATGATGAGCGAACTGGGTCGTGAGACTGTTTCTGCATACGCTGCTGCCAAGGGCGGACTGAAGATGCTCACCCGCAACATCTGCTCTGAGTTCGGCGAGCACAACATCCAGTGCAACGGTATCGGCCCGGGCTATATCGCCACTCCACAGACCGCTCCGCTGCGCGAGCGTCAGGCTGATGGCAGCCGCCATCCTTTCGACAGCTTCATCATCAGCAAGACTCCTGCCGCACGCTGGGGAACTCCAGAGGACTTGATGGGTCCTGCCGTATTCCTCGCTTCTGATGCCAGCGACTTCGTAAACGGTCACGTGCTCTACGTTGACGGTGGTATCCTGGCTTATATCGGCAAGCAGCCTTGATATGCTGACGGCTGAAGGAACACGGCCGTAAAAATATCACTCCCCCACCCTGTGTGTCTCTCTCTGAGACCTGTCTGGGGAAATAGAAAATAAATGCGCCTCAAGCATCTTTGTCATCGACAAGAGCTTGAGGCGCATTGTTTTTCTTTCAAACGGCATAATGACCGATTTGGGGTTTATGGTTTCTTGTATATCAGCGTGAGTCCGTCGCGCAGCGGCAGCATCACACGCTCCACTCTGGGGTCGTGCGCCACGAAGTCATTGAATGCCTCAATGCCGTGTGTCTGCTTGTCCTTGTCGTAGGCGTGGTCCACCACATGTCCGTCCCACAGTGTGTTGTCGGCAAGGATGAATCCTCCGGGTCTGAGCAGCGAGAGCACCATCTCATACGACTCCATATACGTGCGCTTGTCACCGTCAACAAATGCCATGTCGAACTCCACTCCGAGCTTGGGAGCCTCGGTCATGGCGTCGCCGATGATGAAGCGTATCTTGTCGGCGACAGCCGACTGCTCTATCCAGGGACGCGTGAAGTCTTCCTGCTCGTCGTTTATCTCGAAGGTATACACCATTCCTCCCTCTTCCAGTCCTTCTGCCAGACAGATGGCGCTATAGCCGCTGAAGGTGCCTATCTCGAGGATGTTCTTCGGACGGATCATCCTCACGAGCATCTTCAGCACCCTACCCTGCAGATGTCCGCTCGCCATGCGTCCATGCAGCAGATGGATATTGGTGGCGCGGTATAGGCGATACAGATAATCGCCCTCCGGGTCGCTATGGTCGAGGATATACTTTTCTATTTCTGAATTCATTGTCTATAAGAGTGATGATACTTACAGCATCTTCAGCACCTCAGCATTGAGGTATGGCTTGATTTTGCTGAATGGCACGATGAATCTCACGCAGCCTGCGGCATAAGAAAACAGTTCGTATGGCTGATAGATAATCATTACGCCCTCCTTGGTGAGATATGGTGCTGTTTTTGGCAGCGGCAGGAAATCCACTGTGCAATCGGCTCCCACTATCATACTCTGCAGTTCATCATCGGACATTCTCTTGCCGTCGAACTCCTGGAAATAGTCTTTCATTCCCTCTTTGAGAATGGTGTTGAAAGATCTGTCGCCATAGACAGACTGTTTCAGTATCTCGCTGCCGAAGCGTCTGCCGTCGCTCTTGCGGAACGTCATGCCGCTCATGTTGCCTATGCCGTGGGCACCGCCAAGATACTGGTAGATGCCGCAGGTGTAGGTCACGTATTTGTCTGTCTCACAGTCTTTTCTGATATCTGCGCTCCACGACACCATCTGGTCGGCGTCAAGTCCCAGTTCCTCGATGTTGGCATTGAGATATTTCTTCGTGTCTGCCACATAATGCTGCAACAGCGAATCCTTGTTTTCGAGCGATCCCATATAAGTGGCTCCGAGCTGCTCACTGATATATTCGGCAATGGAGTTTTTGAGATACTGATTGCCGGCAGTGGGGTAGTCGAAGACTATTCTTATCTCCATCCTTTTGTCGCTATGGTTGTATACCACAGAGTCTGTCTGCAACTGCTCACTGGCAGTAGCCTTGTTTCCGCCGCAAGAGAACATGACCAATGTGGCCAAAGCTCCCAGAATAATGCCTTTTGTTTTCATAATCAGTTTTTTTTTAGATTAATTATAGTGCCAGCCTGTCTTGCCAGACTGTGCTGTCAATAGGTTATCTGGTGTTGGGGATCATACTTTCTGTGCCAGCCATGTCATCCATTTCCCGCCTTTCATACACAATATGCCGATTACGACAAACGGTATCGACAGCAGCTGTCCCATGTCGAGTGGGAGAGAGGCCTCGAAAGCCTCCTGCACCTCCTTGGTGTATTCTATGAAGAAGCGTGCCGTGAAGATATATGTGAGACAGAGTCCGAAGAAGAATCCCGTGCCCACCTTCTGCGGTGATTTTCTGTAGAAATACAGTCCGATGACGAACAGCAGCGCATAGGCTATAGCCTCATACAGCTGCCCCGGGTGTCTTGGCTGCATGTCCACCTGCTGGAACACGAATGCCCATGGCACATCGGTCACTTTTCCTATTATCTCCGAGTTCATCAGGTTGCCAAGCCTTATGAAACACGCCGTTATAGGCGTTGCGATGGCGATGTTGTCGAGCACCGTCCATAGGTTCAACTTCGTCTTCCTGACGTATAGCAGCAGCGTTATGATGAGTCCTATCGTTCCGCCGTGGCTTGCCAGTCCGGCATATCCCGTAAAGCGCCATCCTCCGTCGGGCAGGAAGCGTATGGGTATCAACATCTCCACAATGTGCTGGCCTGAGGAGAGAAAATAGTCCGGTTCATAAAACAGACAGTGTCCGAGTCGTGCGCCGATGAGTATTCCGAGGAAGCAGTATATGAAGAGCGGTTCGAAGAGCGTTTCCTTGATTTTCTGCTGTATATACAGGCGCCTCACTATGAAGTATGCCGCCAGGAGTCCTATCAGCCAGCACAGGGCATACCAGCGCATGGCGAAGGAGCCTATCCTGAAGGCCTCTATGCTTGGGTTCCAGTCAATGAAAAGCATTTTCTATTTTTTATTCACATGTCGTTGACATGCTACGAGTTGACGAGTTGACAAGTTGACGAGTTGACGGGGCGTCTACACGTTGAATCTGAAATGCATGATGTCGCCATCCTGCACCACATACTCCTTGCCTTCGATGCCGAGCTTTCCGGCTTCTCTCACGGCTGCCTCTGATCCATACTGGATATAGTCGGCATATTTTATCACCTCAGCACGGATGAAACCTTTCTCGAAGTCGGTGTGTATCACTCCTGCACACTGTGGCGCCTTCCATCCCTTGTGGTATGTCCATGCCTTTACCTCCATCTCTCCGGCGGTGATGAAAGTCTCGAGGTTGAGCAGCGAGTAGGCTTTCTTGATGAGTCGGTTCACGCCGCTCTCTTCCAGTCCGAGCTCGTCGAGGAACATCTTCTTGTCTTCGTATGTCTCCAGTCCGGCGATGTCTTCCTCTGTCTTTCCGGCTATCACGAGAGTCTCCGCTCCTTCTTCCTTGGCGATATCTTCGATGCGCTTTGAGTATTCGTTGCCTGTCTTGGCGGCAGTCTCGTCAACGTTGCATACGTAGAGCACAGGCTTTGCGGTGAGCAGGAAGAGGTTGCGTGCTGCTTCCTGTTCCTCCTTAGAGTCGAATTCCACGGTGCGTGCGTTCTTTCCCTGCTCCAGGGCTGCCTTGTAAGCCTCGAGCACACCCACTTCCACCTTGGCATCTTTGTTTCCTGCCTGTGCCACCTTCTGCTGCTTGCCCAGTCGCGCCTCAATGGTCTCCAGGTCTTTGAGCTGCAGCTCGGTGTCGATTATCTCCTTGTCGCGCACGGGGTCTATGGTTCCGTCAACGTGTGTGATGTTGTCGTCGTCGAAACAGCGCAGCACGTGGATGATGGCGTCGGTCTCACGGATGTTTCCGAGGAATTTGTTTCCGAGTCCTTCGCCCTTGCTTGCTCCCTTCACGAGTCCGGCGATGTCTACTATCTCGCAGGTTGCCGGCACGATGCGTCCGGGGTGTACTATCTCGGCGAGCTTCGTGAGTCGCTCGTCGGGCACGGTGATAACACCGACGTTAGGTTCTATAGTACAGAAAGGGAAGTTTGCCGCCTGTGCCTTAGCGCTTGAGAGGCAGTTGAAAAGAGTGGACTTTCCCACGTTAGGGAGTCCAACGATACCACATTTTAGTGCCATGTCTTAGTTTTATATTTATTCTTTTATTGTTTTCTGAAAAAAAACATTATCACCCTGCCCCTTATTCCGGAATTGGCATCCGGCAATGGGGGAGGGCAGAGCTTGCAAACAGCGACTGTATGGGCAAATGAAAATATCCGTGTCAACTCGTTTCCTCGTCAACCCGAATGCCCGTCTGCCGTCTTCTGTTTTTACTATCAATCTGCAAATATAAGAATTTTACACTCAACGGACGCATAATTTCGAGAAAACTGTTTGCCGCAGGCATATATTTCATTAAATTTTGCATTCTACGAGTGTAAAAAGGGATGTTTCATTTCTGCCTGCGCATGGTATGCCTGATCATAATCCTCTGAGCCAGACTCCGAAGAAGCGGTCGTACACGATATATCCTTTGTCTGAAAGATATACATACTCTTCGTCAGCAAGATATTTCAAGGCTCTCTGCACGCTGCTTGCCGTCTTGAGCTGATGCCTGCTGATGAATGGTCCCGACATAGGTTCCGCCACGCTGCCTTCCCTCGCTATCGCCAGCAGAAGGTTTGCCTGGTTAGCTGTGAGCAGATGGAACAGGCGTTTGTAGTCTTCTTCTTCTGAAAGTATTATCTGACGCACCACCTCATCCAGTTTCTTACTGGTTATCTCAATGTCGGAGAGACGGTAGAGGCGGTTCATCACTGCCTGTATATACCATGTCACTCCATCCACGCTGTCGTAGATATCATGGAAAACTTCCGGTGAGATGGAAACGTTTTTCTCTCTCAACTTATCCTCTGCAAAGGCAAAATAAACAGCCTCGTCGAGGGTATGCAGGCTCAATTTCTCCGTACTTCTGTAGAAGGGATGCTTTGGTGAATTGAACATTTCCATCATCATGTGCAAACGGCTTCCGGAAAATATGAAGCGGGCGTTGCTCATAGTCTGGATATGGGTGCGCAAGAGTGCTTCTACGTTTTTCTCAGGATATTCCAACACCTGCTGAAACTCATCGAAGGCAATGTAGCAACGGCGTTTTGACTGGGCTATATATGAGAATATCTCGTCGAGAGTGGATTCCGACGACTGTGGTGAGAAACTGAGCGACACCTGAGGAAGGCCGGTCATGAAGTCGGTAGACATCGTGATTTGACTACCCTTGAAAACCTTTGTTATCGCATTCTCGGCTTTCTGTAGCGGCGTGTCGAGTTTGCCGACTATCGCCTTGGCGAATGTCTGCACGAAATCATACAAAGAATTGGTGGCATAGATATCAATATAGAAGCAGACGGCATCGTTGTCCATCTCCTTTATCTTATGAAACACATGACGTATAAGACCTGTCTTGCCATACCTTCTCGGACTCATAAGGGTGAGATTGCAGCCATTTGTCAACGATGATATGATATCTTCGCTCTCTTTCTTACGATCGCAGAAATACTCTGGTCCTTCGTATCCATACAACAAAAAAGGATTATCTATCTTTCTCATAACCAACGTTTTATTATCATTACGCATTTTGCGTTACGCATTTTGCGTAATCACTTTGCAAATATAACTATTTATTTGCTTACACACAATTTTATGGCGCCTTTTCATTACACTTGCGGGTATTTCATTGCATTGACGAAAACCAGACGTTAGGACTTGCCGGTAAAAATGCAATTGAAGCTATTAACGACATCACACCCGACAGGGAATACATAATACTGAATGTCAAAGACATGACGAACTTGAACAAAAAAATATCAAAACTTGTATATACAGAATATAATGACTAACTTTGCAGATTGAACTCAACATATAAATACAATTTTTATTCACGAAAAACAATAAAACACATATAACACAATGGAGTATAACTTCAACGAAATCGAAAAGAAATGGCGACAGAAGTGGGTGGAAGACAAGACCTATAAAGTCGTGGAAGACAAGGAGAAAAAGAAATTCTACGTGCTCAACATGTTTCCTTATCCTTCGGGAGCAGGACTCCATGTGGGACACCCGTTGGGATATATCGCCTCTGACATCTACGCAAGATACAAGAGACAGAACGGATTCAACGTGCTCAACCCGATGGGATACGACGCTTACGGACTGCCGGCGGAGCAGTATGCCATACAGACAGGACAGCATCCGGCAGTGACCACAGAGACTAATATCGCAAGATACAGAGAACAGCTCGACAAAATAGGATTCTCGTTCGACTGGGACAGAGAGGTGCGCACATGCGACCCGAAATACTACAAGTGGACACAGTGGGCTTTCCAGAAGATGTTCAAATCATTCTACTGCCAGAAATGCCAGAAGGCAATGCCTATCGAAGAGCTGGTGAAGATGTTTGAAGAGAAAGGCAGCGAGGCGGCAGAGAATGTGGCAAAGAGCGAGGAACTGACATTCACCGCCGAGGAATGGAAGCAGATGACGGAGAAGGAGCAGCAGCAGGTGCTCATGAACTACCGCATAGCTTACATCGGAGAGACGATGGTGAACTGGTGTGCCGGTCTCGGCACGGTGCTCGCCAACGACGAGGTGGTGGACGGTGTGTCGGAACGCGGAGGATTCCCCGTGGTGCAGAAGAAGATGCGCCAGTGGTGTCTGCGCGTCAGCGCTTACTCACAGAGACTGCTCGACGGACTGGACCAGGTGGACTGGACTGACAGCATCAAGGAGACCCAGCGCAACTGGATTGGACGCTCGGAAGGAACGGAGATGAACTTCAAAGTGGCCGGACAGGACTGGGACTTCACCATCTTCACAACACGTGCCGACACTATCTTCGGAGTGACATTCATGGTGCTGGCGCCTGAGAGCGAACTCGTGGAGAAACTCACCACAAGCGAACAGAAGGCTGAGGTGGACGAATATCTCGCCTACGTGAAGAAGCGCACAGAGCTCGACCGCATGGCAAACCACAAGGTTACGGGAGTGTTCTCCGGCTCTTATGCCGTGAACCCTTTCACGGGCGAGAACATCCCTGTATGGATTTCTGAATACGTGCTCGCAGGATACGGTACGGGAGCCATCATGGCTGTGCCTGCCCACGACTCACGCGACTACGCATTCGCCAAGCATTTCAACCTGCCTATAATCCCGCTCATCGAGGGTGCCGACGTAAGCGAGGAGAGCTTCGACGCCAAAGAGGGAACGGTATGCAACTCACCGGCACCAACGGCAAAGAACGCCATCGCCGGATTCTCGCTCAACGGACTGAGCGTGAAGGAGGCTATCGCAACGACAAAGAAATACGTTACGGAGAATGGCATCGGAAAGGTGAAGGTGAACTACCGCCTGCGCGACGCCATATTCTCACGACAGAGATACTGGGGTGAGCCATTCCCCGTATACTACAAGGACGGTATGCCATACATGGTGCCGGAAGAGTGTCTGCCTGTGGAACTGCCTGAAGTAGACCAGTATAAGCCTACGGAAACAGGCGAGCCGCCATTGGGACACGCCAGGAAATGGGCTTGGGACACGGAGAAGAACGAAGTGGTGGACAAGGCGCTCATCAACGACACCACGATTTTCCCGCTGGAGCTGAACACCATGCCGGGATTCGCAGGTTCGTCGGCTTACTACCTGAGATATATGGACCCACACAACGACAAGGCACTCGTGGCAAAGGATGTGGACGAATACTGGCAGAACGTGGACCTCTACGTGGGAGGTACGGAGCATGCCACAGGACACCTCATCTACTCGCGCTTCTGGAACAAATTTCTGTATGACTACGGATGCTCTTGCAAAGAGGAGCCATATCAGAAACTCGTGAACCAGGGAATGATACAGGGACGCTCTAACTTCGTATACCGCATAAACAGCGACGACCACTCCAAGGCACCGGTGTTCGTGAGCCTCGGACTGAAAGACCAATATGAGACTACTCCGATACACGTTGACGTGAACATCGTGAACGCTGACGTGCTCGATCTGGAGGCTTTCAAGAAATGGAGACCTGAATATGAGAACGCCGAGTTCATACTGGAAGACGGAAAATACATCTGCGGATGGGCAGTAGAGAAGATGTCGAAGTCGATGTTCAACGTGGTGAACCCCGACATGATAGTAGAGAAATACGGTGCCGACACTCTGCGCCTGTATGAGATGTTCCTCGGTCCGGTGGAGGCAAGCAAGCCTTGGGACACCAACGGCATCGACGGTTGCCACCGCTTCCTGAAAAAGCTATGGGGACTGTTCTTCAGCCGCGACGGACAATTCCTGCCAACCGACGAAGAGCCTACGGCAGAACAGCTGAAGAGCATACACAAGCTCATCAAGAAGGTGACCCGCGACATTGAGCACTTCTCATACAACACGAGCATCTCGGCATTCATGATTTGCGTGGGAGAACTGCAGCAGATGAAATGCCACAGCAAGATGGTGCTGCAAGACCTCGTGGTTCTCATCTCGCCATTCGCACCGCATGTGGCAGAGGAGCTGTGGCATCAGCTCGGCAACGAGACTACGGTATGCGACGCCAAGTGGCCTGAGTTCAACGAGAAATATCTCGTGGAAAGCAGCATGCAGCTCACGATATCGTTCAACGGAAAGGCGCGCTACCAGAAGACATTCCCCGTTGACGCCGACAACGAGACGATAAAGAACGAGGTGCTCGCCGACGAGAAGAGCCAGAAATACCTCGAAGGCAAACAGGTTGTGAAAGTCATCGTGGTGCCTAAGAAAATCGTTAACGTGGTGATAAAATAATCCTCATACAATCCCTTCCCTGACCTGCTGCCGATAAATGGCGGATGGAGCAGGGGAGGGGATTGGAAACATTCTGAGAAGAAAGAAACAAGGCCTGGCAAAGAGAAAAACCGGCCCTATAAATAACCTTAACTCATATACTAATCAAACAGCAGAGACCAGGAGTCTCTAACAACTAACTTTTTATTATGGCAACTGACAACAACAATGCAGCTTTCGCACAGAAAAATGGTGGCGGAATAATGCAATTCATGAGAAGTAACGCCGGCAAGGCGCTGGGAAGAGAGATAAAAGACTATTTCTTCATCACTCTCGGACTTATGCTATACACATTCGGATTCACCGTCTTCCTATTGCCATACGAGATTGTGACGGGCGGCATCGCCGGTGTAGGAGCCATCGTGTTCTATGCAACGAAATTTCCGGTGCAGTGGACTTTCTTCATCATCAACGCCGCGCTCATAGTGGCGGCACTGAAGATACTGGGATGGCGGTTTCTGGCAAAGACAATCTATGCCACATTCGCACTGACCGTGATGCTCGACATAGCGCAGAAAGTGGTGGAGATGCCCGACGGCACTTTCTATAAGCTGATGGGAGAGGGCAACGACTTCATGTCGCTCGTCATCGGATGTATGCTCACGGGAACGGCGCTCGCCATCGTGTTCCTCAACAACGGCAGTACAGGCGGTACCGACATCATCGCGGCGGTGGTGAACAAATACCACAATATCTCGCTCGGTATGGGACTTATCATGGTGGACCTCTGTATCATCAGCAGCAGCTTGCTCATCGAATCCTTCGGTACGTTCCCAGAGAGATGCACGATGGTGGTGTTCGGACTATGTACGATGTTCATCGAATGCAACATGCTCGACTTCGTGATGAACTGGCAGCGACAGTCCGTGCAGTTCATGATATTCTCAAAGAAACACCAGGAGATTGCCAACGCCATAGCAAAGGAGACCGAGCACACAATGACAATACTCGACGGTCACGGATGGTATTCCGGCGACCCTATAAAGGTGATCTGCCTCATGGCAAAGAAAAGGGAAAGCGTGGAAATCTTCCGCGTCATAAAGTCTATAGACCCTAATGCCTTCGTAAGCCAAAGCAGCGTGCAGGGCGTATTCGGAGAGGGCTTCGATCCGATAAAGGTGAAGGTGAAGGCACAGAAACTGGAAAAGGAAATGAAAAAACAACAGGAGAATGCTTGACAAATAGAAGAAGACCCCTCCTGACATTCCCCAGAAGAGAGAGAGACAGTACTCAGAACATATAAGGAAGTATGAGGAAAACTATACTGTCTCTCACACAAGGAGATGTCAGGAGGGGTCTTGCTGACTTGTAAACTCATAAGACTTGTCTTCTCGTCAACTCGTTTACTTGTCAACTCGTCAACTTGTCTACTCGTCAACTATAAATAAACATGAAAATAGTATTTGCAACAAACAACGCTCACAAACTGGAAGAAGTGAGAAACATTCTTGGAAACAAATTCCAGGTATTGTCGCTCAACGACATTGAATGCCACGTGGATATTCCGGAGACAGGAAAGACTCTGGAAGAAAATGCCATGATAAAGGCAAAATACGTGTTTGAACATTATCATATCAGTGTGTTTGCCGACGACACAGGACTCGAAGTTGAAGCTCTCGGCGGAGAACCCGGAGTATATTCTGCAAGATATGCGGGAGGCGACGGACACGACAGCGAGGCAAACATGAAGAAGCTGCTCGCCAACCTCAAGGGAGAGGAAAACCGCAAGGCGCGTTTCCGCACCGTGATAGCCTATATCCTGAAAGACGAAGACTCTGGCGGCATAGCTGCCCAGGGAGAGATGGAAGGCATAGTGGAAGGCGAGATAACGGAAGAAAAGAAGGGAGAGTCGGGATTCGGCTACGACCCTATATTCCAGCCTACCGGCTACGACAAGACATTCGCCGAACTCGGCAACGACATAAAGAACAAAATCTCTCATAGGGCAAGGGCTGTGGAGAAATTCGCACAATTCCTCTTTTCCGCCACCTGTCAGCAATAATTCTGCAGGTTGTTGCGTTATAAGAGAAAACAATAAAGAAAAAAAAATGCGCAGACACTTCATATCACTCCTCACACTGCTCGCCGCAATGACGACAAACGCCGGAGCACAGAATCTGGACAAATGGAAGGCATATATGGCTTATGGAAAGATTACAGACATAGAGCCTGCCGGAAACATGGTTTATGTGCTCAGCTCCGGCGACTTGTTCTCATACAACATCACGGACGGAAGCGTGGCGACATACGACAAGGTGTTCCCGCTCAGCGAATGCACAATATCGCAGATAGCATGGAACAACACGGCGAAGAAGCTTATCATTGTATACGACAACTACAACATCGACCTGCTCGACAACAAGCTGAACGTGACGAACATCGCGGGCTACTACGACAAGACGATGACGGTAAGCAAGGATGTAAACAAGGTGGTGATAGAGGGCAGTCTGGCATATCTGTGTACGGCTTTCGGACTGGTGCAGATTGACATGAAGGAGGGACTTATCCTCGACACC
This sequence comes from Prevotella sp. CAG:592, assembly GCF_000436015.1. NCBI lineage: Bacteria > Pseudomonadati > Bacteroidota > Bacteroidia > Bacteroidales > Prevotellaceae > Prevotella > Prevotella sp. CAG:592. Next base: position 13,294 of record NZ_FR892592.1, read on the forward strand.
TACAATCTGGGAAAGAATGTTACCGACTGTGCCTTCAGCGGAAACAAGATATACGTGAACACCAGCGACGGAATACTGGCAGCCGACAAGTCGGCAAACCTGCTCGACAAGTCTAACTGGCACGCCACGACAGATAATGTGTCGTTCAACCATGCCAACGACATCGCCACTACATGGGACAACGGATATCTGCAATACGTGGCCTACGACAAGACAAACAAATGCTACTGGACCAACCAGGAGGACGAGAAGCTGCAGGCATACACCGTTACCGCCGACGGCACGAAGACCGTGACGCTGAGCGACATAAATCCCGTAGGTACACCGAAATACAATACCATCGGTTTTCTGAAGATAAGGAACGGAAAGCTCTATACCTGCAACGGTGGAGAGTGGGACAGGGAAAAGCCAGCCACGATACAGGTGTACGACATCGACGGCAATACCTGGACTACTTACGACGACAAGGGAATAGCAGAGAAATACGGTATCATATATAAGGATATGCTTTGTCTCGACATCGACCCCAAGAACGACAACCACGTGATGGCTGGATCACAAAGCGGACTATACGAATTCCTCGACGGAAAACTGATCAACAGATTTGACTACAAAAACAGTCCGATATCCTTCGTCGACGGTCTGGAAGGTGATCCGAACTATCAGATCATCACATCGTTGTTCTACGACAAAGACAACACGCTGTGGGTAATAAACCATCAGGCGATAAACAAAGGAATACTGAAATATTCTGCCGACGGCAAATGGTCGTCGCCAGACAAGACCATAAACCACCTCTCCGTGAACAATGCCAAGATCATGGGATACGACTCTCATGGCAGGATTTGGATAAATAACGGACGTAATGCCAACCCTGGAGTGTATTGCTATTCTGCCGACGGCAACAATCTATATAGCTACACGCATTTCGTGAACGAGGACATGGCGGAAATAAGCGGTATCGAGAGATGCAAGACGCTCGCCGAAGACAGAAGCGGCAATATTTGGGTAGGAACTAACGTTGGTCTCTTCGAACTGACAGAGGAATACCAGCGCGACCCGTCGCTCGGCTTCTATCAGGTAAAGGTGCCCCGCAACGACGGTACCAACTATGCCGACTATCTGCTTGCCGGACTCGACATCACCACGATGGCAATAGACAATGCCGACCGCAAATGGATAGGCACGAGCCGCGACGGCGTGTATGTCATAAGCAGCGACAACATGGTGCAGGAGGCTCACTTCCTGGCATCAAACAGCTGTCTGCTCGCCGACGGTATTTTCGATATAGAGATAGACAAGCAGACGGGAACGGTATATATAGGAACGGAAAAGGGCCTGTGCTCAGTGGAAAGCAATGCCGTGGCTACCAACGAGAGCATGAGCAAAGACAACGTATGGGCTTATCCTAATCCCGTGAAGCCTGACTATACGGGACTCATCAACATAGTAGGACTTGCCTACGACAGCGACGTGAAAATCACAACCACAAACGGTGTGCTCGTGGCTGAAGGACGAAGCACCGGAGGATCCTTCCAATGGGACGGATGCGACAAGAAGGGCAGGAGAGTGGCAAGCGGCATATATATGGTGAACACAGCGACGCAGAGCGGCGACAGCGGCACGGTATGCAAAATTGCGGTGATAAACTAAGTCTATATATATATTTATATGGTGATATAACCAAGCCTATATAATATATTAACAAGGAAAAACAACGGTATGACGCCCAAGTGCTTTATCAAGCGTTTTGTCCATTATATATAAAAACAAGGAAATAAAGACAGATGAAATATTCGATAAGGAAGAAATGGAATGAGATGAGGGGATTTGTCTTCTTCACACTGGCAATAACGCTGCTGTGGGGAATGGAATTTGCCTTTGCCGACTTCTACGACTCACCATGCAACAGCATGAAAGACTTTGTGGGACAGGCTTTCCAATGGGGAGCGATAGAGATGACAACCTTTGTCTTCATCTGGATGATAGCGGCAAACAAATATGTCTTCGCCGTGGCGTATCCGCTGCTGACTGCACTGACTTCTGCCGTGGCGTTCTTCCGCTATACAATGAAGGTCACGGTGACGCCGATGACCATAGACCTCACCTTCACCAACGACCTCACGACGACATCTGACATGATAACGCTGCCGCTCATACTTTTTATCCTCATAAATCTCATCGCGGCTATATTCATAGCGAGATGGCGATTCAGAAGGCTGGACAATCTGAAATGGCAATGGATACACATCATCGTCTGCATGGCACTGATATACGGCATTTTCCACAACGGACGACTTGGAATACCGGTTTCCAACCGTCTGCCCTTCAATATCTATGCCTCGCTAAACGAATATCTCGGCAACAAGCGCATCGTGGCAGACAAGCGTCCTGCCTTCGGCGGAAAGACGACATGTGGCACTGACAGCATCGACGTGGTGTTCATCATCGGTGAGACGCTGCGTGCCGACCACATGCAGATCAACGGATATGCAAGGCCCACCACGCCGCTGCTGGCAAAGGAGAAGAACGTGGTGTCACTGCCTGACATAGAGTCAGAATACTGGTTCACCCACGAGAGCGTGCCGTATATCATGACCAGGGCCGACCACAACACTAAGGACAGGGCATATACAGAACGGTCGTTCATCGACATCTTCAAGAGAGCCGGTTACCACACATCATGGATTTCAAACCAGGAGAGCGTTCCCACATTCATATATTTCATGAAGGAGGCAGACAAGCTGACGTATGTAAACGGCGGCAAGTCGCTATATATCTATGACTCATGGCTCGATGACGATGTGCTGCCCCCTCTTGACAGCGCACTGACAAACGGAAAGTCAAACTGCCGCAACCTTATCGTCATACACAGCATTGGTTCACACTGGTGGTATAACGCCCATTATCCCAAGTCGGCAGCCCGCTGGAAACCAGAACTGACGAGTCGTGTGATAACGGAGAACAGCCGGCAACAATTCATAAACTCCTACGACAACACCGTATTATATTCCGACAGTTTCTGGCATCAGGTGAGAGAACGCCTGCGCCATCGCAACGCCATAGTGATATATCTCTCCGACCATGGCGAAAATCTGGGCGAAGACGGACAATATACACATGCCAACGACACCAAGGAGGTGAGAAACGCCGCCTGCTGGATATGGTGCTCCGACAAATACAAGAGCCGTTATCCAGAGAAATACGCAGCCCTGGAGAGAAACGCCAAGAAGAAATACAACACGGCATTCCTCTTCCATTCCATCATCGATGCCGGCGACATCAGCACTCCTTACATCGACAAGAAGTATGATGTATTCAAGTAGGCAAGGACAATGAAACAATTTCAATAACTATATAATGATTACCGTCTGCATAGCGACATACAACGGATCGAGATATATCCGCCAACAACTCCTGTCCATCCTGCCACAACTGGCAGAGACGGACGAGATTGTCGTGTCCGACGACGGATCGACAGACGATACATCTGAAATAGTGCGCTCCATCGGCGACAAGAGGATAAGGATTGTGGATAACCGCAAAGGAGAAGGTGGAAAACATTATCACAAGGAAAAAGATGGAAAGCATTGTCACAAGGAAGAAGGTGGAAAAAACACCCTCAGCAACAGTCTGACACGGAACTTCGAAAATGCCCTGCGCCATGCTAAAGGCGACTATATCTTCCTCTCCGACCAGGACGACGTGTGGATGGAAAACAAGGTGGCGGTATGCATGGAAGTCCTGCGCAGCCACCACTGTGTGGTCAGCGACGCCATAGTGACAGACAAAGACCTCAACGACACCAACGACTCTTTCTACAAGATGATAAAGATGAAACCCGGCAGACTCTATAACCTGCTGTGGCACAACGGATACACGGGGTGCTGCATGGCTTTCAGACGCGACGTGATGCAGAAAGCGCTGCCTTTTCCTGCCGACATACCGATGCACGACATCTGGATAGGCAACGTGGCGGCTTTCTTCTTCGACGTGGCATTCATAAACGACCGACTGATATATTTCCGAAGACACGAGAGCGCCGCGTCGTGCAACGGCAAAGGAAGCCGCTTCTCGACGGCAAGGCAGATTCTCTTCAGATGGAAAACAATAAAGAACCTAATAACACACAAATCATGACATTGAGCGTAATCATCCCGATATACAATGTGGAAAAGATGCTGCGACGATGTGTTGACAGCGTGAGAATACAGGGATTCGACGATATCGAGATACTTCTCATCAACGATGGTTCGACCGACGGTAGCGGAATCATCGCTGAGGAGTATGCCGCTACATACAAGAACATAAAATACTGGAAGAAGGAGAACGGCGGACTCTCCGATGCCCGCAACTTCGGCATCGAGAGGGCAGAGGGTGACTATATCACCTTCGTAGACAGCGACGACGAACTGGCTCCCAATACCTACAGTCCGCTGATAGCATTGCTGCAGGAACATCCGTTTCTCGACATACTGGAATATCCCATGCTGCAGCGACCGGGACTACGCGACGAGACTCTATTCAATCCCGGCAACCATCTCTTCAAAGACGCCCTCGACTGGCTGGCATACAAGGGAACGGAACACTGTTGGGCATGCAACAAAATATACAAGAGAAGCCTTTTCAATAACGTGGCATTCGAGAAAGGCAAGAAGTTTGAAGACATCCTACTCATGGCGCTGCTGATAAAGCAGAAACCGATAATAGCCACCATAGACAAAGGCAGATACCTATACCACTACAACGACAACGGCATAGCGGCTACCGACAAGAGCAACGGACTGTCGTCGCTGCTCGACGCCCAGCTGCATCTCGTCAGCCAACTGAACATCAACACCAGGGAGCGCCGCTGGCACCGTGTGTATATGGATATGCTGACGGCACAGCTTTATTCATACCAGAAGACAGGAAAAATAAGACTGGCACAACAGCACGTGTCCCTCTTCGGCTATGCCACATGGAAAGACACACTGAAGGCGATGTTCGTGAACACCATAGGACTGGAACGCACCTGCCGCCTGTTCGGCAGGATGAAAAGGTAAGGAAACAAACATGAAAATAACATATATAGTAGAAGATTTCTCTGAAAACGGAGGTGTGGAACGCATCGTGACGGAAAAGGCAAACACACTGGCTACAGAATACGGACATGAAGTGAGCGTGGTGTCGGTTTACGACGACAAGCGCAGAGAGCTATACCATCTTGACGAAAGCATCAAGATGGTGCATCTCGGTGTGCCGTTCGCCGACAAGCACCACGGCAAGCTGATAAAGCTCATCAGCCGCACTAACACGCTGATGACGGCAGCCCGACGACTGAACAAGACTATAAAGAGCCTGCAGCCCGATATAATATTCTTCACCACCACCCTCGGAGCGCTGCTACTCCCACTCTGCCACACCAAGGCACGCAAGATATACGAGTCGCATCTGGCACGTCCGTTCACCCCCTACCATCGTATGTTCTCCATTATGGAGCGCAAAGCCGACACCGTGGTATGCCTCACCAACGGCGATGCCATGGAATATTCCAACGCACGCCGCACGCTGGTGATTCCGAACTTCATCAAGAAGCCTACGAAGAGAGTGGAGGACTATAGCGTGAAACGGGCTATCGCCGTGGGCAGACTGGAAGAGCAGAAGGGATTTCTTCCGCTCATAGACCACTGGAAAGAAATTGCCCGGCTGCATCCCGACTGGCATCTCGACATATATGGCGACGGTTCGCAGCGCGCCATGCTGCAAGCTGAGATAGAGAGACTCGGCATGCAGGAGCATATAACACTCTGCGGACGGTCTAACAACATCATGGACGTATATCCGCAATACAGCCTGCACATCATGCCCTCTCTATACGAAGGACAGCCAATGGCGCTGATAGAGGCACAGTCGTGCGGACTGCCATCCGTGGTGTTCGATTTCGACTTCGGTGCCTCCGACATCGTGCGCAACGGCTACAACGGCATCATTGTGGAGCAAAGCCACTACTCGTCGCTCATCAAGGGTATCACCACGATGATGGACTCCGAAGCCCTCAGACGCCAATACGGCGACAACGCCATAGCCGGAAGCCACGCATATTATAAAGAAAATGTATTTGGAAAATGGATACAGTTGTTGAACCCTGACCGGTAATCATACCGTTTGGGGTTAAATGAGAAGAGATGACCTGTACATCTCTTCATACATCTCTGCCACCTTTCTGTAGTCATGGTATTTCTTCACGAATGCCATGCTCTGGCGGGAGAGCCTTTCTATCATACCGTCGGTAAAGAGAGCCTTTTCTATTATCGCCATGTTCTCGGCATCCGACAGTTCCGGACTCACGTTGATTATAGGACGCAGTTCTTTCTCGCCAATGAAATCATAATATTCCTCCTCTCCGCCACCTATCACCACAGTGCCGAGAGCCATTGCCTGCAAGGAATTCATCGACGGAGTGAAACTGTAGAGCTGGTCAACGAGCACGTCAGCCTCGGCAAGCATCCGCTTGTATTCTTCGAGCGGCACACCCTCCACATATCTTATCTCCATCCTGCCGGGATGGCGCAGCTTGATTGCTTTGAGCCATTCCGCCATACGCATGGCACCCTTCATGAAGTCGCGCTTGGGCTGTATGCCCACGAGAATTTTCACCACACCGCCGTTTTCCTTCCTTCTGGCGCCTTCCGTCCCGTTCTGTGGCAGAATCATAGGCAGCGGCAGATAATGAAGCTTACGGACAAAAGAATCCACGTTATAGCACAACCAGTATTCATACAGGCAAGCCACGAGAGCGTCGGCCTTTGCCGATGTATACCGCCAGCAGCCATACGCCCCATGCAGCATCACCTCGTCGATACGCTCCGCATTCTCTGCCATATTCTGCGGTCTGCCGTTCCAATACGTGTCGCTATATCTCGGCACTCCTTTTTTCTGGCGCGCGAAAATCTGAGGGTCATCGCCGAAACAGCCCTTCACGGTCTTCTTGTTAAGAAGTCTGAGGAAAAAGAAAAGCAGTTTGTTCCACCCGTATTTCAGTGGAACAAACTGATAGTTGTGTATCTGAACAATATCGTTGCCTACGAGTTGCGGCAGGTGTCTCGCAATCTGCCATAACACTTTCAGTCCGCTCAGTTTTCCCCACTTTCTGTCTCTCCTCAGGTCGATGTCTCTCGGAGCGTCGTGCCATCCGTTGCCGTCAGACATGGTCACTACGGTATGTCCGCGCTCCTGGAGTCCTTTTTTCAGAGTGTTGTGCAGAAAACTGGCTTCGCCAACCAACAATATTTTCATATTCGTATTATATAATAGAGGAACTGTTCAAACCCATCCAGACCTTCCACTTGGGTAGATGTATTACTTTTACAGACAAGTAAACTCAAATTCCTCCTTAACTCAGCTCAAGCATTCTCTCGATAGGCTTCACAGCGTCGCGGGCGATTTCAGGAGCCACTTCCACTGTAGGCCACTCACATTTCAGAGCGTTGTAAATCTTGCGCAGCGTGTTCATCTTCATATAGTCACACTCGTTGCAAGAGCAGCCCAGCGAACCCTCGCTCACCTCTGGCGGCACGGGGATGAAAGTCTTCTCCGGACACTTGTTCGTCATCTCATACAATATTCCGGACTCCGTAGCCACGATAAACTCCTTAGTGTCGCTCTCCACGGCATGCTTCAGCAACACAGCAGTAGAACCCACCACGTCGGCAAGCGCTACCACCGGTCCTTTACACTCCGGATGCACAAGCACCTCAGCTCCCGGATGCTCCTTCTTCAGTCTTACTATCTCCTGTGCCGAGAAGCGCTCATGCACGTGGCATCCGCCGTTCCACAGCAGCATGTTTCTTCCCGTCACACTGTTGATATACGAGCCGAGGTTGTAGTCAGGACCGAAGATCAGCTTCTCGTCCTTCGGGAAGGTGTCAACGATCTTCTTTGCGTTTCCGCTCGTCACCACCACATCCGTCAGCGCCTTCACCGCCGCCGTGGTGTTAACATAGCTCACCACCTTATATCCAGGATGCTCCTCCTTGAATTTCTTCAGGTCTTCAGCCTTGCATGAGTCAGCGAGCGAACATCCCGCATTGAGGTCAGGACAGATTACCGTCTTCTCCGGTGAGAGAATCTTGCAGGTCTCCGCCATGAAATGCACTCCACACATCACGATGATGTCAGCCTTCGTGTCGGCAGCCTTTCTCGCCAGTGCGAGCGAGTCGCCGATGAAGTCAGCCACCTGCTGGATGTCGCCGGTGGTATAGTAGTGTGCGAGAATCACAGCGTTTTTCTCCTTGCACAAGTTTCTTATCTCTTTGGCCAGGTCTACGCCGTCGGCCACAGGTTCGTCGATATAACCTTTCTCGACCCACTTCTTGTCAACAGTCATATTATTATATTTCTTTTTTATTTTTAATTTTTAAATTCAAATATGTGTAGTATGATATGCTGTGGATTTGTTCATAACTTCTGTCGTATTTCCTTGGTCTTTTCCTTGTCAACACAATATCTTGGTTTATCAACAGGTTATTATGTGTCTTTCTTTCTCTATTTCAGCATGAAAGCCCATTTATCCACAATTTCCACATTCGGTGCAAAGATAATAAGTTTATATCTTTTGCTGCTCCTTTTTCGTGGAAAAGTTTTCTAATAGTTGTTTATAAGCTTGTGGATATCCACAGGGATTTTTGATTTCTTTTTTTGCTGTGGATAAAGTACAACTTATCAACACGGTTATCAACAGGGTTTTCCACAACTGTGTGGGAAGGATAAAATTATATGTAATGGATAGGGTAAATATGTACTTTTTGGGGCACGGTGCTTGCCCCATATGGGAAAGCTGCTTTCTCAACATGGGCAAGCAGCTTTCCCCTGATGGGCAGAATTGCTTTCCAACGGTTGCCCGATACAGGCATTTATATCCATGTTTATGTTTACAGAATTCAGACAACGGTGAATAGGGGTGAGTTTTCCTCTTACTATACATTGTAATTCTGCCCCATGCAGCTATATTACCGTACCGCTACGGTTATAATTACCGGTTGTGGATAATAGTGTGGACAACAGTGGTATTAGATTAAAAACCAAAGTCTGATTCTGCCATTCTCTTCTTGCCTGTCTTCCCCCCTGATCCTTGCGAAACTTGGGCTTACTTACACAATAATAATTAATAAATTTGGGAGTTTACCCTATTATCATTACTTTTGTATTTAAGTTTCCATACTATTCGCCCATTGGCAGCATTGTGGATAACTTTGCTGACAATACGGTGCCTCGCCATGAAAAGTCCCTGCAGAGAGGGGACTGGCGACAGGTGCAGGGATTGTGGAAAAATATGCCATCCGCATAGCCTGCACCACAAGAGAAAGAATTGAAAAATAAAAAAACAGAAGATTACAAAATGCAAGAGACAAGACAAAATCGTATAGCAAGACTCCTGCAGAAGGAGCTGAGCCTTATTTTCCAGAGTCAGACAAGAGCCATGCACGGAGTGATGGTGTCGGTGACGAGGGTCAGGGTGAGTCCAGACCTCAGCATCTGCACGGCATATCTGAGCATCTTCCCGTCGGACAAGGGAGAGGAGATAATAGAAAACATCAGAAAGAACGAGAAGACGGTGCGCTACGACCTCGGTCAGCGGGTGCGCAACCAGCTGCGAATCATTCCGGAGCTGCGCTTCTTCATCGACGACTCACTCGACTATATTGAGCATATCGACGAGCTTCTGAAGAAATAGGAGAGTCATGAATTTTCCATTCTACATAGCACGCCGTTACCTCTTCTCAAAGAAGAGCACACACGCCATAAACATCATCAGCTGCATCAGTGCCGTTGGTGTGGCAGTGGCCACGATGGCTCTCGTGGTGACACTCAGTGTGTTCAACGGTTTCCACGACCTCGTGGCATCGTTCTTCACATCCTTCGACCCGCAGATAGAACTCGTGCCTGCAGAGGGAAAGACGGCACCTGCCGACGACCCGCTGCTGCAGAAGGTGAGAAAGCTGCCGGAGGTTGACGTGGCGTCGGAGTGTGTGAAGGACCAGGCGCTCGCCATATACAAAGGCAAGCAGACCATGGTGTGGGTGATGGGCGTTGACGACAACTTCGAACGTATGTCGCGCATTGACGACATACTGTATGGCGACGGCACGTTTCTGCTCCAGGCTGCAAACCTGAACTTTGCCGTGGTGGGCATACGCCTCGCCGAGACTCTCGGCATGAATGCCAACTGGGACGGCAACCTGATGATATACGCTCCGCGGAAGACAGGACAGCTCGACCTCGCCAATCCATCCGACGGATTCGTAGTTGACTCGCTGATTTCTCCAGGAGTGGTCTTCATGGTGAAACAGGGAAAATACGACCGCGACCACGTGATAGTGCCAATCACCATGGCGCGCACACTGTTTGAACAGCAGGGAATGCTGTCGTCGCTGCAGATTCGCCTGAAGAACGGCAGCGACCTCAATGCCGTGAAGGAGAAGATGCAGAATATCGTAGGCAACCGCTACCGTGTGCTCGACCGCTATGAGCAGCAGGCAGACACGTTCCGGATAATGAAGGTGGAGAAATTCATTGCATATATCTTCCTCACGTTTATCCTCATCGTGGCGAGCTTCAATATCATAGGTTCGATATCCATGCTGATAATCGACAAGAAGGACGATGTGGTGACGCTCAGGAATCTCGGTGCTACAGACCGTCAGATATCCCGTATCTTCCTCTTCGAGGGCAGACTGATATCCTTCTTCGGAGCATTGGCAGGAATACTCATCGGACTGCTTCTCTGCTGGCTTCAGCAGCAGTTCGGCATCGTGGCGCTGGGACAGTCGAGCGGCACATTCGTAGTGGATGCCTATCCCGTAAGCGTGCATCCTGAAGACGTGCTCGTGGTGTTTGCCACGGTGATTGCGGTAGGTTTCCTGGCGGTGTGGTATCCTGTGAGATATTTCTCACGCCGTCTGTTGGGCTGACGGCGTGTAGCGGCAGGATAGTAGACGGGGCATTACCACAATAAAATCGGTCATTAGGAATGTCGGCAGACGAATTATCGACGCCAACACCCTAATGACCGATTTGGGTAAAAAAAACAGACGAGTTGTCCGATTGTGCATCATCAACTCGTCTGTTGTTTTTTTATTCTTTTATTATTCTCTCTATTCCTTTCAATTTTTCATCCCCTTCGACATCCACATGAAGATGAAGTAGAACATCGTGCCGGTGATGAGTCCGGCGATGGCGTCGATGGCATAGTGGGCCTGAATATATACCGTGGCGAAGCAGAGCAACACATAGAAGGGAGCCATAATATAGAGCAGCTTCCTGTTGCGGGTGTGCCATATCAGCAGCATTATCACGGTGCTTATTCCAACATGCGAACTTGGGAAAGCAGCAGTAGGTCTCTCTCCGGCAGCCTTGGCGTCTTCAACGAGATGGTAGAAGATGCCGTCGGTATATCCCGGACTCGGCAGACATTCGGTGTGGGTGTTGAAGTAGTCGCCAAGGTTGGGGAACACGCCAGCCGTTATCTGGTCTATGCCGACAGCCTTGAAATAGAACGTGGGTCCTGTCACCGGCACGAGCACGAATATCACGTAGTATGCGAAGAAAGAAGCCATTATCACGAATGCGCAGCGCTCATACTCCTTGTATCTCCATATAAAATAGTATATCGCCGCCAGAGCTATCATCGGATAATATGCCGCATAACCCATGTCGAGCAGTTCGCTGACCACGCTCCATGGCATTGCCTCATGGAATATCAGTGCTGGCTGGCATCCGAACAGCGACTGTTCCGCCTGGGCGAATACGTGGTCGAGATTCGGCAGCATGCGGTTCAGTTCGTAGGTATCTGGATACCACCAGCTGAGTAGCGCCATCTGCACCGTGATGCGGCAGAACCTCGTGAATCGGCATGGCACCATCCTGTAAACTCCCCATAGAGCCAGCGTCACCACCATGATTCTCACTCTGCCCCATATCATTGCCTCAGGGTTTGCCACCTTGGTGTATGTGAAGAACACCATGAGCAATGTCAGCACGAGATATCCAGTCATCACCCACTCCAGCCAGAAGAGACCCTTCTTGGGCTTCTTCTCTATCTTGAATAAATCTTTCATAATCGTTGTCTTTTCCTTTTCCGGTCGTTTAAATCATTCCATCCGTTTCTTTGCCAGCATCCAACTTTTGTATTGCATACATCCGTTGTGTAGACATCCGTCTGGTGCATACATCCGTCTGGCGCTTACATCCGTATGATGCTTACATCCATCCGTTGTCCTTATACCATTTCATGCTGATTCTCACACCCTCCGGCAGCTGGCATTTCGGTTCGAAGCCCAGTTCCTTTCTTGCCGGAGATATGTCGCATTGCCAGTTGCGCTGCTTCATGATATTGTATTTGTCGCGGTTAAGGGCAGAAATCTTTCCCGTCAGGTGCGCCATAGCCTCGGCAACCGTTGATACGGTCTTCAGAAACCACAGTGGCGCCACGATACGCAGCACGTGCTTCACTCCCAGTTCCTTCTGTATCAGGTCGCTGAACGTGCGTGACGAATACACCTCACCGTCGCTCAGAATGTAGCTGCTGCCCGTCTTTCCGTTGGTGAGAGCCAGGAACACCGCCTGCACCACGTCGCTGACGAAGATGAACGTGATGTCCTGTCGCTTGTATCCCACGGCGAAGTCCACATGCTTCTTTATGCTCTCCGCCATCATGAAATAATCCTTTTCCCGCGGACCATACACTCCCGTCGGTCGCAGTATGATGAACGGCAGCCTGTCTGCCACCGACCGCAGATAGTCCTCCGCCTCCAGTTTGCTCTTGCCGTATGCTGTGTTGGGCTGTGGCGTGTCGGAGTCGGTGATGTCGGTATGCGGCTCCTCCTCCCGTATCGGTCCGAGGATGCTCAAGCTGCTTATGAACACGAAGCGCTTTACAGGCATGGCGAGATCGAGAATGGCATTCACCAGATGCCTCGTTCCCTTGCTGTTCGTCTTGAAGAAGTCATCTTTGTTCAGACATTTCGTCACGCCGGCGGCATGCACCACATAGTCGAAGCTGTGTTGGCGCAGCTGCTCCTTGAGCTTATGCTCGTCGTTGAAATCCAGTTCTATGAAGTTTATCCCCTCTTGCGGCAGATATTTCCGTGAGCTTGTAGCCCTTACGGCAGCCCACACTTCCATTCCTCTGCGGAGAGCCTCTTCAACGATGAAGCTGCCGATGAAACCTGTGGCGCCAGTGATGAGTATCTTGTCTTTTTGCATTCTTGTCATTTCTTTTCAGCTGCAAATGTAAGGAAAAAACTGATAATAATCTATTTAGTGACGGTAAAATAATAACTTGGTACGATTTGAGTGAGAAATGTAACGAAAAGTTGAAATACGTTGTGAAGTTTGCAAATACAATTTAAATTTATTAATTTCGCACCCAAAGTATGCAATTTTAAACGAATAAAGGAAATAATGAAAAAACTCTTCATAGAGACTTATGGCTGCCAGATGAACGTGGCAGACAGCGAAGTTGTAGCTTCTGTGATGCAGATGGCGGGTTATGAACTTTGCGAAAAGGAAGACGACGCAGACGCTATTTTTCTGAATACATGCAGCATCAGGGAGAATGCTGAGAACAAGATATACAACCGTCTCGAAACCCTCCATGCAGAGCAGAAGAAGGGCCGCAAGGTCATCCTCGGCGTGCTGGGCTGCATGGCGGAGAGAGTGAAAGACGACCTGATAGACAACCATCACGCCAATCTCGTGTGCGGTCCCGACAGCTATCTCACTCTGCCCGACCTTATAGCCCAGTGTGAGAACGGCGGCAACGCCATCAACATCGAACTCTCCACCACCGAGACCTACCGCGATATCGTGCCGATGCGCATCGGCGGACAGAAGGTGAGCGGCTTTGTGAGCATCATGCGTGGCTGCAACAACTTCTGCCACTACTGCATCGTGCCATACACCAGAGGCAGGGAGCGCAGCCGTGATCCGGAGAGCATCCTCAGAGAGGTAAAAGACCTGCACGACCGCGGTTTCAAGGAGGTTACGCTGCTCGGACAGAACGTGAACAGCTACGGTCTCTCACCGTCGGGAAAGAAAGAAGAAGGCAAGGTGTCTTTTGCCGAACTCCTCAGAATGGTGGCTCAGGCAGTGCCCGACATGAGAGTGAGATTCACCACTTCCAATCCCGAAGACATGAAGGAGGACATCCTGCACGTCATAGCCGAAGAACCGAATATCTGCAACCATATCCACTTCCCTGCACAGAGCGGAAGCGACAAGATACTGAAGCTGATGAACAGAAAATACACCCGTCAGCAGTATCTCGACACCATAGATGCCATACGCCGCATTATCCCTGGCTGCGGAATAACCACCGACATCTTCGTGGGCTACCACGACGAGACGGAAGAAGACCACCAGCAGACCCTGTCGCTCGTCAGGGAGGTGGGATTCGACTCTGCCTTCATGTTCAAATACTCGGAACGCCCGGGCACCTATGCCTCAAAACATCTGCCCGACAACGTGTCGGAGGAGGTGAAGATACAGCGACTCAATGAACTGATAAAGCTGCAGACCGAAGTAAGCGCCGAGCAGAACAGAAAAGACGAGGGCAAGGAGTTCGACGTTCTCGTTGAGGGCTATAGCAAGCGTTCCCGCCAGCAGCTCATGGGCAGGACGGAGCAGAATAAGGCCGTGGTGTTCGACAAAGGCAACCACCACGTGGGCGAGACGGTGAGAGTGAAGATAACGGGCAGCACCAGCGCCACGCTCTTCGGCACTCTCGTGCCATCTCCTTCAGCAGCAGAGTGAGGTGGAGCATAATCCGCCTTTCTATATTGTGACAGACAAAATATAGTGACAGACAAAAGCATAATCAGATAATCAATAAATAACAAACATAAATATCCCCTGCTGTTCCGTCCGCCAGGCATGTCGGCGTCTCTCCGTCATGAGGGAGAGACAAGTCGGAAGTGGCTGATACCGCGAGCTGGCAAGGGGTTGTTTCTTATATGAAAGAATTTTTTCAGATACTCAGGCGCTTCGTGCCGCCATACAAGAGATACCTCGTCATGACGGTGTCGTTCAACATTCTGTCGGCTGTGCTCAACATATTCTCGTTTGCAGCCATAATCCCTATCCTGCAGATTATCTTCAAGACGGAGAAGGCTGCCGCAGCGCCACAACTCATGGCGTGGGACTGGGACAACATGAAGGAAGTGGCGGCAAACAACATGGACTATTATGTCAACGCGCTGATTGCCGACATCGGTCCTACCACCACATTGCTCGTGCTCGGACTCTTCCTCGCCACCATGACATTCCTCAAGACGGGAGCCTATTTCCTGTCGTCGGCCACCGTGATACCGATCAGGACCGGAATCGTGAGAGACATCCGCAACCAGCTCTACCGCAAGATAACATCCCTGCCTATCGGCTTCTTCTCAGAGGAGCGCAAGGGAGACATCATAGCCAGGATGAGCGGCGACGTGCAGGAGATAGAAAACTCCATAATGAGTTCGCTCGACATGCTCTTCAAGAACCCCATCCTCATAATAGCATATTTCGCCACGCTGCTCTGCATCAGTTGGCAACTCACTCTCTTCACCATACTCTTCGTTCCCGTCATGGGATGGATAATGGGCAAGGTGGGGCGCAAGCTGAAACGCAAGTCAAAGGAGGCGCAGGCCCTCTGGAGCGACACCATGAGCCAGGTGGAGGAGACCCTCGGCGGACTGCGTATCATCAAGGCATTCTGTGCTGAGGAGAAGATGAACAGGCGCTTCGACAACACCAACTCCAACTACAGGAACCAGATTCTCAAGGTGAACACCCGCCAGCAGATGGCACACCCCATGAGCGAGTTCCTCGGCACGGTGATGATAATCATAGTGTTGTGGTTCGGCGGCATCCTCGTGCTCAACCAGCAGGTGCTCTCCGGTCCCACGTTCATCTATTATCTCGTAATCCTCTACAGTATCATAAACCCTCTGAAAGACTTCTCCAAGGCTGGCTACAACATCCCAAAGGGACTGGCTTCAATGGAGCGTGTAGACAAGATCCTGCTTGCCGAAAGCGACATCAAGGAGAAGGAGAACCCTCAACACATCTCCAGCTTCGACCACACCATAGAGTTACGCCATGTGTCGTTCAGATACGGAGAGCAGTGGGTGCTCAGAGACATCAACCTCACGATAGAGAAAGGAAAGACGATAGCCCTCGTGGGACAGAGCGGAGGAGGAAAGTCAACCATGGTAGACCTCATTCCGAGATACTACGACGTGCAGGAGGGTGAGGTGCTCATCGACGGCATCAACGTGAAAGACCTCGATATCCACGACCTCAGACAGCTCATCGGCAACGTGAACCAGGAGGCGATACTCTTCAACGACACCTTCTTCAACAACATCTCCTTCGGTGTTGACAACGCCACGCAGCAGCAGGTGGAAGAGGCTGCCCGCATAGCCAATGCCGACGAATTCATCAAAGCTTCTGAAAACGGCTACGACACCAATATCGGTGACCGCGGCGGCC
>NZ_FR892592.1:29828-32709 GCF_000436015.1 Prevotella sp. CAG:592
GCCGCCTCTCCGGCGGACAGCGACAGCGAGTGAGCATAGCGCGAGCCATACTCAAGAATCCGCCGATACTCATCCTCGACGAGGCAACATCGGCTCTCGACACAGAGAGCGAGAGACTCGTGCAGGACGCTCTGGAACGACTGATGAAGACGCGCACCACCGTGGCGATAGCCCACAGACTCTCCACCATCAAGAATGCCGACGAGATATGCGTGCTCCACGAGGGACAGATAGTGGAGCGGGGCACCCACGACGAACTCATCAGCAAGGACGGATATTACAAGAAGCTGCACGATATGCAGTCGTAACAAAATATTCATTCATATATGGCATACAAAATAGTCTACCCCATCTTCTACGTGTTGTCGCTACTGCCCTACAGAGTGTTGTATGGCATCTCCGACTTCTTCTATCTCATCATGTATCATATCGTGGGCTACAGGAAGAAGGTGGTGAGAAAAAACCTCAGCAGTTCATTCCCCGAGAAAACACCTCAGGAACTGAAAGAAATAGAGCATGGATTCTATCACTGGCTCTGCGACTATTTCGTGGAAACGCTGAAGCTGCTCACCGTCAGCGACGAGACACTGCTCAAGCACATAGAATTCAGAAATGCGGAGCAGATAGAAGAATATTATGACAAGGGGCAGACATGCGCCGCCATCCTCGGCCACTATTGCAACTGGGAACTGCTCTCTGCCACGGGACTCGCCTTCAGACGTCACAAAGAGGCGGTGTGCGGACTTATATATCATCCGCTCAGGAGCAAAATATTCGACATGCTCTTCAAGGATATACGCCAGAGCAAGGGGGGAGTATGCATACCGAAACAAGACATACTGAGATACCTTGTGAGATACAAACGCGAGAAACGCATGTGGCTCTTCGGATACATCTCAGACCAGTCGCCGAAATACTTGAACATACACTGCTGGCTGCCGTTCCTCAACCACGACACACCAGTATTCACCGGCGGCGAGAAGATAATGAAGAAGATGAACGACGCCGTGTTCTATGTTGACATGCAGAGACCGGAACGCGGCAAATACATCTGCACCTTCAGGCTGATTACCGACAAACCTGCCGAGATGCAGGAGAACGAGATAACGACACGCTTCTTCAAGATGCTTGAGGACACCATAAAGAGGGATCCCAGACTATATCTCTGGACCCACGACAGATGGAAGAGAAACCATGAGCATTTCGACAAATATTATGTCATGGAGAACGGGCATGTCATAAAAAGAAAAGACGTAGAATTATGATAATAGGATTTGACGCAAAGCGCATAGTGAGGAACGCCTCGGGACTCGGAAACTATTCCAGGACCCTTGTGGGGGATTTGCAACGCATAGTGCCGGAAGGAACGCAGCTCAGACTCTACGCTCCCGACATGGGACGCGATGATTTGCGGGGACAGGTGAAAGAATATTCAAACCTCAGATTCGTGTATCCGCACGACTGCTACACAAAGCTGTCGAGAGACTTGTGGAGAATGAAGGGAATAGTGGAAGACCTGAAGAAAGACGGTGTGCACCTCTATCATGGACTGACTGGCGAACTGCCTCTCGGCATCAGGAAGGCCGGCATCAAGACCGTCGTCACCATCCACGACCTCATATTCATGTGTCATCCAGAATACTACAACTGGATAGACACCAAGATATACGCATGGAAATTCCACAAGACCTGTCGCGAGGCAGACCGCATCATAGCCATCAGCGAGTGTACCAAGAGAGACATCATGCGCTTCGGTGGCGTTGACCCGTCGAAAATAGACGTCATATACCAGAGCTGCAGCACAGAATTCAAGACCAGAGAGAGCGAAAAGAAGCTCCAGCAGGTCCACACCAAATATATGCTGCCAGAGAGATACATCGTGAATGTGGGAACCATCGAGGAGCGCAAGAACGTGCTGCTTGCCGTGAGAGCCCTGCACATGCTGCCCGAAGAGGTCAGCATCGTCATCGTAGGGCGCCCCACTCCGTATGCCGACAAGGTGAAAGAGTATGTAGAGGCAAACAACCTGCAGCACCGTGTGAAGATGCTCCACGGCGTGCCACACGAAGACCTCCCGTCAATATACCAGATGGCAGAGGCATGTGTTTACCCCTCGCGCTATGAGGGATTCGGACTCCCCGTCATCGAGGCTATACAGAGCGGACTCCCTGTGGTGGCATGCACTGGCAGCTGTCTTGAAGAAGCCGGCGGCAACGACTCCATATACGTCAACCCCGACGATGTGTGCGGAATGGCAGAAGCCGTGAAGCAGGTGTTGTGTGGATCGCCGGGCAGAGAGCAGCGCATAGAGAGAAGTCAGCAATACGTGAAACGCTTCGAGGGAAACAACGTGGCGCAGAAAGTGTTGGATGTCTACAACAAGGTGTGTCGTTGACATTACTTACTCAAATCGTACCAAGTTATTATTTTACCGTCACTAAACAAGTGTTATTGAGGGTGTGTCATGTTCTTGGCATACTCTCATTTTTTCTATAGAGAAGTGTCATAGTATCATTTTCCGGCTTCTCCATATATATAAAGTCCATTGTACCAACGAGTTGGCTTAATGATACTTTTCGGGATTCTTTACAGAAAAGTATCATTAAAGTATCATCGAAGTGTCATAGGGACTTTGATCGTTTTTCATCCCCTTTTCTGGCGTTTCGTCTTTGAACCGCTTTGGGCACATTTTGGATACTGGTTGTGCCCACTTGGGGCAAGCACCGTGCCCCACATGGGCAAGCATCGTGCCCCACATGGGCAAGCACCGTGCCCATTTATTGAAGAATTGTAGAGGTGTGACAAATCAATGTG
The DNA here is from genome assembly GCF_000436015.1 of Prevotella sp. CAG:592. Taxonomy (NCBI): domain Bacteria; kingdom Pseudomonadati; phylum Bacteroidota; class Bacteroidia; order Bacteroidales; family Prevotellaceae; genus Prevotella; species Prevotella sp. CAG:592. The sequence continues at coordinate 32,643 of NZ_FR892592.1, forward strand.
TTGCATGTCTTTGCACACTTCCAAGTCAGAAGACTCTTGAACCCAAAGCGGTCATTAGGGCTTGCTT
>NZ_FR892593.1:0-14229 GCF_000436015.1 Prevotella sp. CAG:592
GCATAAGAAAGGCTGCACCTCGGCATAATATTCAAGCAAGCTTGATATTCTGCATTCGGTTTGGATAAAATCCTCACGCTCAGGAGTGAGAATAAATTCTCTCTTCATTCGCTCAATCGGATTTTTGCACTTTCTTTGCATCGTAAACAAATATATTGAATTATGGTTGTAGTTAGCACAAGAGACTTTCGCACTAATCAGACTAAGTATCTGAATTTGGCAAAAGCAGGAGAGCACGTAGTCCTAAAATCGCGTGCTGGCAGTTTCCGCATCTTACCAGATGACGGAAGTGATACCATTGACGCACCTCGCGACTTGATGAAAGAACTCAGAAACGCTTTGACGGAGGTAAAGGAAGCCATTGCTGGAAAACGTAAACTTCAATCTGCTGATAGTTTGCTCGATGAGTTGTAATATTACAGTATCGGTTACTGACGACTTCGCAAAAGAAGCAAAACGGCTCGCTAAAAAATATCCAAGTTTTAAACAAGACTACAAGGAGTTTCTTGAAAGCATTAAGAACAATCCTTTGCAAGGCGATGAGATTACAAAAAACATACGCAAAATCCGTATGGCTATCAAAGCTAAAGGCAAAGGTAAATCTGGTGGAGCAAGGGTCATTACTTTCAATGTCTTTACAGATGTGGAAAACGGTCATGTGGTTTTCCTTCTTCTCTATGATAAAGAGGATGCTTCAACCGTCAAAGTCAATGTTGTCAAGCAACTTGTGCGAGACATGGGATTTGATATTGAATGAAACAATAAAGGGATGCATAGTCTTCCTCATTTATTTCTTTTGCCCATCACAAGATATTTTGGGAATATCAGTTAATCACCTATATAAATGACTTAATCCCCAAACTGCCTGATAGACCGTTTGGGGATTAAACCATATACTGACTGAATTGGCGGCAGGACTCTTGCGACATGGAGGCTTGACACCAAAAATGTTCTAATCGGGGGCAGGCTTCTTATTCCGTCTCCCAGATGTTGCTGCCGAAGTCTTTTGCACAGGCTTCGTCGGCATCCTTATCCTGTATCACATCAGGCACCTTTATTTTCATACCGTTCGCCGAGAGCGGTGTCAAGCCTTCTGCCTCCAATGGTATTACCTTCATATCTGGTTTTACGTAAATTCTGCGACTCATATTTCTTTCTCCTTCTGCGTTATTTTATCTGTTCGTTGTGATGAATTTCTTTCCGTCTATAATCATTATCCCGCCGTTTGCAGTCTTGCAGCCTTCATTCAGTTTCATTCCCGACAGCGAGTAACGGGTTGTAGCACTTGTTGGCGCCGCATACTCAGCAGTCTTTATGGCGTTCGTCTCCCCGTCGATGGTCACAGAGGGCAGCTGGGCACTCCCGTTCACCGTTCCGGCAGCCTTTTTCAGATAACATCTGAAGCCTCTCATCTTCCGGGAATCAGCCAGCGGTTTCGCCAGCGTACCGTCTGCTATCAGAAACAGTTGCGTGCCATCTGCCGCCAACTCGTACGATCCAAAAGTACCGCAGAGATCCCATTCGCCGCCACCTACAGTCTGTGCGGTTGTGCTCCTAACTGTGACGTCCGCAAACGTTGGCTGCTCCACATAATATTCGGGCCGCATCAGAAACGGCATGCCGGCATTCAACACGCCCTCTTTCACAGTAGAGAACGACAGTTCTCCGTTCTGGTATCCGTCATACGAATACACCTTCGTTTCGTTGCCGAAAATCTCCGTTATCATATCCTTGCTCAGGTCGAAGGGCAGACACATTGTATACAACTGAGAGGGGTTGAATGTGCGATTCAGAGCCAACGTCTTGTTCTCGCCGACGATTTCACTAATTGTGCTCTCTACATTCTCGCCTTTCTCGTCAAGCGTAGCGTCAAGCTTGGGACGGGTGTAGGTGAGGGTGATGGTGGTGATATAAGATTTATCTTTATCTTTATTTCCATTCTCTATAAATGAAATATTATCGCTGTTTATTGAAGAAACGGTAGTTGTATTATTGGCGTTTACATTAATGGGGGTTTTATATTTTCCATTATAAACAGGTTGGAGAGCGTTGATTCCATATGTATTTGTACCCAGTGTAACAGAGTTTATTAAGGCTGAGTTAGGTACAGAAATATTTATCTGTCCCGGATTATTATACCACTTGTCTAATCTGAGATAAGTGTTTTCCCCTTCATGATAACATATCATTCCACGTAATGAGACGGATAAATCTTGAACTTTAAAAGTAATATCGGTTAGTACACTTTGGTTATTATTTGCGTTATTATTTTTCAATCCAAATGCTCCTTTTTTTGAAAAGTCCAATGTCACCGTAACCTCTTCTTTCTCATTCCCCTCTTCTCCCTGGCCATAAGCCAAATCACAGCCTAATGTCCAAAATAGAACAACGAATGTGAATAACATAACGCCGTGTTTTTTCATTTTTCCTTTATATCAATAGTTTGTTGAAATTCAAGATAAATGCCTTACTGCTTCACGCTGCCGACCAAAGAGTTCTTTTATAGCTATCACAAACAGTGAACTCTGATTCAAGAGTCAACATTCCTGTTGTTTGCTGAACATGAAGCATTTGCAATGCAAAGGTAGCATTTTCCTTCAAGATAAACGCCCATTTTAAGAAAAAGTATTTCTTAAACCCTAAATATTCCGTAACAATTCTATTTTCCACCTTTCTCCTCACCGAACTTTTTAATCTCATTGGTAAGGAATTCCTCTAATTCTTTCTTTGGCACTATCAGTTGATAGTCAGCCACGCCTATCGGTTTGCCCATGTCTTCGAGAGCAAGCTCCACTTCCACACGATCTTTCTCTGCACAGAGGATGATGCCGATTGAGCGGTTTTCACCTTCGCCCTTTTCAAGACGGTCAAGCAACGAAAGGTAATAGTTCATCTTTCCTGCATACTCAGGTTTGAAAGCACCTATCTTCAAATCGACAGCCACAAGGCAGCGCAAGCCACGGTGGAAGAAAAGCATATCCACCTTGCTCTCTTTGCCGTTGTACTCCAACACGTGTTGGTTGCCGATGAACGTGAAGCCATTGCCGAGCTCCATAAGGAAACGTGTGATAGCCTTCACAAGACGGTCTTCGAGTTCAAGCTCCAGTATGGGGTTTGTCACTCCAAGGAAGCCAAGGTTATAACTGCTACTGAACACCTCATTGGCATATCGAGCTTGCTCCATTGGAAGCGTGCGACTGAAATTGTTGTCAACCTTTGTTGCCAACTGCGACTCGTACATATTCAGTTTGATAGCATTGAGTAGTAAGTCGCGGTTCCAGCCTTTTTCGATAGTTTCTTGTGCATAATATAATGTAGCAGAATCATCCAAATTCTTTCCAAGTAGATATACATTATGCGACCACGGCAAAAGTGCAACGGAGCGTTGCACTTTTACATCGCTTCCACAATAGCGCAAATAAAAACGCTTCATATACCATAGATTTCGAGGTGAAAGTCCCATCTTCGGATAGCGTTCTTTCAAGTCTACGGACAACTGGCGTACCACGCCATCCCCATGTCCGCTTTCTACCTTTCGCTCATGAAGCATCTTGCCAATCTCCCAATATGCGGAAGCAATATTGCCGTTAATATGCTTAGCTATTTCCAGTCGTGCATGTTCAATCACTGCAACGGCGTGTTGCAGCATCGACTCGTAGTCTTCACGTTTTATCGGAAATTGTTTATTATCAGTGTTCATTTTTGATGTTTCTCTTTTTCTGTTGCTGACAAGTTTTTCTCCAGTCTTTTTTCGTTTCGTGTAGTGGACAAAAATACACTAAAGTACTTTAAAGAACAATACCCTACAAAGATACAAAAAAACAATGACGTTTTGGCGCTTTCAATATTAAACTTTCCTAACGTAACTATTCAGCGGTAGGTGCATGACGAATCGTCAAACAATTCGTACATATCTAATACGTATACATACACCTTTTTATGTCCAAATCCTATATTTATCTCTAATCCTTTAATATTAAACGCTTTACAACGCAACTACTTGACTATCAGACACAAAAAAGGGAGGCTTAGAAACCTCCCCAAGTGATTCCGTTGGGATTCGAACCCAAGACCCACGCCTTAGAAGGGCGTTGCTCTAATCCAACTGAGCTACGGAACCGACCGTTTTCGGAGTGCAAAGGTAGTACTTTTATTGTAAACTGCAAAATTTCATAGAGAAAAGTTGCAAGAAAATTGATTTTTCCTTTGATTATCAGATTTTTTCCCACTCCTTTTGCATATTTTTTCGCTCTTTTCTCACTTTCAGCCGAAAAATAACGTATACTTCTTCAACCAAAAGCGAGAAAAGGACTCAGATAAATCTGTCATTTTTTCAAGAAAGTGACGGTGGCAACAGGACGGAGATTACGTCCTGCTTTACCAGAACTGGGAGGAAACGAGCTCTTTACCTCATTCATACACATTATCTTATTGTCAGTATTCAGGAAATAATAAATTCCATTCATATCTTTATATATTATCTCCAAACCCAATGTCTTGAGATTATTATTAATATCGGCTCTGTTGTCCATTATATATTCCATCTCCCCTTTTGTCGGCAGTCTCCATCCATTCACTCCTTCTACGGAAAGCTCTGCAATGCCGGCATCAACGGCCTTCTTGACATCAGCCTGATCATCTGCATCAAATACGAGTGAACATTTCGATTTCGGCGCCAAAAGGGTCACAATGGTGATATTGCCAGACACCGCAGATTGCTCCGACTTCAGCACATAGCAACCTTTATATACCGTGCCCTGCTCTGGAGCCGTCTCGTCCACTTTCACATCGCCACCCGTATTGTCGCCCATCTCATTCTCTTTCACGTCGATTGTCCAGGTCTGCTCTCCGGCCCACGACACACCATTGATCAAGCACTTCAGCAACGGTTCTGCCACTCTCTGATAATTCACGGTCATATCCACCTTGTAGTTTGCCGCCAGCGGTTTGTCGCTGACATATCTGAAGGTCTTCACCTTGCCGTCGGTCGTCGTGAAATTGAAAGTCACTACAGGATTCCCCACGCTCTCCATCAGGAATGCGTCACACTGCTTCGTCCATTTTCCATCAGTCCCCTTCTCCAGCACCACGTTATAGGCGCCATTCTCTCCGCAATACTCTCCAGCCACGTTGATTCCCTCATACAGAGGACTGACATCCGCCGTTATAGCAGCCACATTCTCCGGCACATCGCTTATCGTCACGTTGCGGAGCATAAACACCTTGCGGTTCATCGTCAGCGTGACGTCCGTTTCCTCGCCGTCCGTCAGCACCACCTCACGATTTGCCGCCATTATGTCGCCATGAGCCATTCCTTCTTTCAGCGCCACCACAGACTGAGGAGTAGCCTCCTCCTTTGTCGGCAACGAATAGTTTGCCGCATCAGCTCCCGCCACGGAATACACCCGATACGCTCCGGCGGCAAGCTTGAAGTTTGCCACATCCTTTTCCGAAGCTACCGATTTATATGCCACACATTGTCCTGCCGTATCAAATACATACAGGTTTATCGGTGTCGCCACGGTCATTTCCGACGCAGCCCCGCTCTGTCCACGGGTCTTTATCCTGAGTGTCACACCACCCAAGGCGTCATCGCCATCAGCCAAATCTTTTGAACACGATACGAACATTGCCAATACAAGCAGAAAGGCAAAAGAAAAAAGCATTTTATCCTTCATAGAATTAATATTTTATGGGTTTGCGCTAAATTCATCCCGAATCGGTATAATGCCGTTTTGGGGGTAAGTTCCAACAAAAGTAATATTTTTCTACAAAAGCGACAAGAAACACTTCAATTTATTTCTACAAGAAACACCTACATTTATTTCAAATTATCCATCGAAATTCTTAAAGTCCCTATTCTTCCCAATTTTTCTGTACAAAAACCCTTGCCAATTTTACAACATTAGTTAACAATAAAAGAAATCCAATTAACACTTACAAACAATTTCGATTTGTTTTCATAATGCAATAAATGTTTAAATATGCAAACGTCAAATAAGAAAAAAGATATAATAAACCCATCCAGATCTCTCGAAAAGGATGGGCTGAAAATATCAACTAAGATTTTTTGTCAAACCGAATAATGCATCCGGTGCAATCATCAGGCCTCCAACTGACCGATGATTTCAGTCACCGATTTGCATCCATGCTTGTCAAGCCATTCATTGATGCCGTTCTTCACCTTCACCGTCACCTGGGGATCCAGGAAGTTCGCCGTACCGATTTCTATTGCGGAAGCTCCGGCAAGCATAAACTCAATGGCATCGTTGGCATTGCAGATGCCGCCGAGTCCCACAACGGGAATTCCGACAGCCTTTGCCACCTGCCACACCATGCGCAGAGCAACAGGCTTCACCGCCGGTCCGCTCAGTCCACCGGTATTGATGCTCAGCATCGGCTTGCGCTTCTCTATGTCTATCGCCATTCCCATCAGGGTGTTGATGAGCGACACGCTGTCGGCACCCTCTGCCTCAACGGCACGTGCAATCTCCGTAATGTCGGTGACGTTCGGCGACAGCTTGACTATCAGCGTCTTATGATAACTCTTGCGCACGGCTCTCACCACACTGGCAGCTCCCTCGCATGTCACTCCAAACGCCATTCCGCCGTCTTTCACGTTAGGGCAGGAGATATTCAGTTCTATCGCCGGAATCTTGTCGAGAGCGTCTATCCTTGCCGCACATTCTGCATAATCCTCTGGCGAAGAACCGCTTACGTTCACTATCATATTGGTGTCGATATCCTTTATCTCCGGATATATGTGCTCACAGAAATAGTCAACGCCCTTGTTCTGCAATCCCACACAGTTGAGCATTCCCGATGCCGTCTCTGCCATTCGCGGATAGTCGTTGCCTTGTCTCGGATGCAGGGTGGTACCCTTCACGATAATGCCGCCTATCTCACTAAGTTCCACAAAATCAGCATATTCCGGACCGTATCCGAATGTGCCTGAAGCTGTCATCACTGGATTCTTCAGCTCCAGATTTCCTATTTTTACCCTTAAATCTGCCATGACAAATCATTTACGTTAAACACTGGACCATCCTTACAAACACACAGGTTGCCGCTCTTCGTGCCTTCCACGCAACACAGACAGGCTCCCACGCCACATGCCATCTTGTTTTCGAGCGACGCCTCACAGCATATACCCTCAGAATGTGCATATTTCGCCACTGCCACCATCATCGGTTTCGGTCCGCAGGTGGAAATCTGGTCAAACCTCACTCGCTGCAGCACGGAATGGTTTGTCACGAAGCCCTTCTCTCCCTCCGATCCGTCTTCGGTAGTGATGCACACCTCACCGTATTTCCTGTATTCATCAAGGAGCAGCAGATCTTTTGCCGACCGTGCTCCAAGCAGGAACACCGGTGTCATACCATTGTCTTTCAGCACTTTACCGAAATAGAGAAGCGGTGCAACGCCCACGCCGCCGCCGACGAGCAACACCTTGGCACCCTTGTTCTCAGGGATGGTGAACGTGTTTCCCAGAGGCAACATGCAGTTCAGCTTGTCGCCAGCCTTCAGCTGTGCCAAGGCACGTGTGCCGTCGCCGATGGCAGCCACCAGCAACCACAGCTCATTTGCTTGATAATCAACGAAGTTTATAGATATCGGGCGTCTCAGGAATGTCGTTGCAGATCCGTCGATGCGTATCTCCACGAACTGTCCTGGTGCCATTTCGGGCAGCTTCTCCGCATGGGTCAACTTTATCAAGACGTATTTGTCATTGATATGGTCAACCGAAGAAACAATCAGGTCTAAAACGTATTTTTTCATCAGTTCCATTTATAAGTTTCGGCAAAATTAGGCAAAAAATCCCTAATATCTACCGATAAGCTCACATTATTATCTGCAAAGCCGCCAAAAAGCCCATTATCCCCAACCGATAATCAGTACGTGATTGGGGTCTGATTATTCAGAAGAGCGAGATAATCACTTCTTCGGCACGAAACTTTCCCACGTCTGGTCGTCGTAAAACACTCTTATTTCAGTTATCCTCCGGCGCTCCTTCTCCTTATATACGGTGTCCGTGTGTACGGGCGACTTTGCCTGCTGCCTCACGTTAGTAGCGAAAGCATTGCCCATCGGGGCGCTCTGCTGCGATGTTGCCCCCGCATTTCCGTCAGCATCACCGAAGTCGAGCATCTGCTCTCCAGCCATACCGCTCTCCTGTGGGGTAGAGGAGGAGTCATCCGCCGACGCTTCGTCAACGAACATCATTCCTTTTCCAAACATGAGCCAGTCGAGACTGATGTTCGGAAATTTCGACTTTATAGAGTCCACGGTGTTCAGAGTCGGTTTTGTACGTCCCTGAAAAATTCCACTCAGTGTGGCAGGAGATATTCCGAGGAAGTTTGCAAACGTCTGTTGAGTCATGTGCTGCGCTTCCATCAGCTGTCTAATTCTGTCCTTCATTTTCTTCTCTTATAGTAAAAATAGGGGTTGTAGCCCTGATTTTGTTTGACTTTACAAAGGTAAATCAAAAAAATGGAATACACAACAAATGTAGAATATATTTTATTTTCTAAATATTAGATTTCTAAATGTAAATTCGTAAAATCAAATCCTTAAACTCAGGTTTTTAGGTTTTGAATTTGTAAATGTGAATTTTAGGGAGCTAAACGTCCGGAAAGCCTTTGTTTACGGGATTTTCGGAATTAACTGGCTGTGATTTGGTTATTTATATATGTTTAGGGGTGTAAATAGGGAATATACATTAATTTTGTAAGATATTTTGTATAATTCACCCTGTCAGCTACTTTAAAAGTATAAAACTCATTGGTTTTCAGTGATTTATAAGGCTTATTTTATTCTGCATAATAATTCGTGTGAATTTTAATATTTAAATATTCGGATATTGATATTTGAATTTGATTTAATAAAATGTATTCAAGTTTTCAAATGTATAAATCGCATTTACTAAATTAAACTTCAATGTTTTAAAATTTAAATCTTTGAATTTCACAAAGATATATCAAAACAATTGTTAACGCTGAATTTAAAGTCATTTTCAGAGTCGTTTTTTTCAGAAACAAAAGGATTCCGAACGAGGGGAAAGTAATGTCAAAATCATGCTATTCTCAGGATAGGAAAAATCACGCAAAGCCCTGATTTCAAGCGGAAATAAGGATAAAATTTATGTTCGTGAAAATCATTTCTTTTTACAAAATCTGCACCGAAAATGTAAAAAAACGCATCATTTCGGGGTGCAATATCATAAAACAGCATCCCCTCACCACCCGAAAAACGGTGATGAGGGGACATATATATATAAGGTGTAACCATTTCTGGCAGAAAATTCTCTATTCCCTGCTCAATGCATGATAAAGAAAATCAACTCCTGCAGCAGCTCGCCGGTGGGAGTATTCGGATTGTCGAGTCCCTTGCACTTGGTGTCAGCCTCACGGATTTTGTCTATTATCTGCATCACTTTTCCACCACTGTAGTTTCTCATTCCCAGCATATACTCCTTGGCGGCCCATGGTCCGCGCAGGTCGAGCCATCTCGCCACCTCGGCATCATTCTGTCTGTTGGGAGCGTAGTAGGCAAGCATGAGATTCTGGAAATACGAGAATATCACCGGTATCAGAGCGAACGCCCCGCCTGTTTTCGGATTGCTGTCAAAATATTTCAATATCAGGTTCGCCTTCACCACATCCTTCGCTGCGATGGCGCTTCTCAGTTCAAAGGCATTGAAGTCTTTGCTGATGCCGATCCTCTTCTCCACCATCTGCGGCGTGATGCGCGTGTCTCCCTCTTCCAGCGAGAGCAGCAGTTTGTCAATCTCTCCCGTCAGCCTGCTGAGATCTGCCCCGATATGGTCGGCAAGCATCTGCGCCGCCTTGTTCTCTATCGTCACCTTTGTGCGCTTTTTCAGATATGCCTCAATGAATGGCGGCAGCTCGTAGTCTCGCTTTTTCTTGCTCTCAAACACCACTCCCGCATTCTTGAATCTCGTCAGGATCTTCTTCCGTCCGTCGATAGTACCGTTTTTATAACACACCACGAGCACCGTCGTCTTTGCCGGTTTTTCCAGATAACGCTCCAGCTGGTCCCAGTTTTTTATGTTCTGCGCCTCCTTCACTATTATCACCTGCCGCTCTGCCATCACGGGATAGCTCCTCGCCATGTCTGCCACCTGGGCTCCCGTCACATCGGCTCCGAACACTATCTGCTGGTTGAAATCTCTCTCTTCGGGCTTTATCGCATGCTCCGCAATGAAGTCTGCAATCTGGTCGATGTAGTAAGCCTCCTCCCCCATCAGCAGATACGACGGTGCGTAGTTGCCGGCCTTCAGATCCGACATCACGCTCTCAAAAGTCATTGTCGCTGTTTTCTCAGCCATACTATATTTTTAACTATTTTATACATTATCAGTTTCGCTGCAACATTTTTCTATTTGTATAATAATGTTAACAACAAAACACCCTTACCCTCTCAAGAATGCCATCAAACTGTTCGTCGCCAATACCATTCCCGTGAACACGGAATTTTGAAGCATGGTCAATCACTGCTCTTTTCCGACATCTCATATTTTGAGATTCACGAAATATCATTACTTTTGCAATGCCATAGACACGAGACGCCGCCTTTGCGGGTCATCGTCTCACAAGGATGAAGTCTCCCGTCATGGGCCAACCGTCCCTGTCGTGTCATGGCAACGATATCAGCAAGACGCATTCTGATTGCAAAATTAATAAAATGAACCGATTAAACCTACCTCCTTACGAAATAAAAACGCGCCAGCAAGATGGCAGACAGTATATCCTCGACGTATTGCGCAGGAAATTCATAGCACTGACTCCCGAAGAATGGGTGCGCCAGCATTTCATCCATTTCCTTGCCGACCACAAGGGCTACCCCACTGCCCTCCTTGCCAACGAGGTGGAGCTGACCATCGGCGGCAAGAAGCTGCGCTGCGACAGTGTGTTGTATTCCAGGGATCTGAAGCCGCGTATGATAATAGAATACAAAGCGCCGTCGATAGCCATCTCTCAGAAGACCTTCAACCAGATCTTCGCCTACAACACCCTACTCCACGCCGACTACCTGGTGGTGAGCAACGGCATCAGCCACTACTGCTGCAAAATCGACTATACCAACCGTTCCTACTCCTTCCTCAGCGACATCCCTCGCTATGAGGATCTGTAACCGACAACACACACATAAAACATTTTCCTCAAAAAAAGTATCATAGTATCATTCTTGGCCACCGCCAAGCCCCTAATACACTATAGACTAACGACTTAACCCGATGATACTTTTCTGGATATTTTACAGAAAAGTATCATAGAAGTATCATGCCTTTCGGCATCCCATATTTCCCCCCACACCAGGGGGAAGACATCCCCACATTAGGGGGTTCTGTTCCCCACGGCGTGGGGGGGAATCCGAGGCCAAAATTTTACGAATTACAAGTCTGTATTTTAGAGATTTCAAATTTGTGCTTTACGAATAGCAAGTCTATGTTTTATGAATAACAAGTCTATGTTTTATCCATGAAATGCCGGTTGTCCTTGTCATTGTTTATTGTTTTGTTTGGGCAAACTTTCCCACCCAAAAAGTTTACGTATAATCGGGAAGACAAAGGGAGTGCCCATGGGCACTCCCTTTTATCCCAAATCGGCCATTAGGGCTTGCTTGGATTTTGATTTTTTAGAAGAGTGGATTTTGTTTGGCTTTTAATGAGTAATAGCGAGCTATTGCGAATTAAAAACGGACAAAAGACACCTTATAAAAAGCAAAAGACTGCAAGCAGTCATAAAAAATAAAGTAAAACGTCCTAATGACCGTTTTGGGTTTATCACAAATATCAATTCAATCTTTACGCTCCATGAAACAAGTATTCCTCCTGCACCTTCTTCGTAAGATGGGTGAAGAGAGTGTTGAGCAGCTGCTTGCTGAAGTCGTATGCGCGCTTCTGCATGGCGATGCCGGCAGCCGTGAGAGCCTCAACGGCATTGTCGGAAGCATCCTTGTATGTGGCGAGATATTCCTTCTCTATCTTCCGCTGCGTCTCATCAAACTCAGTCTCAAGTTCAAGATATGCCTTCTTTATTATCGGGGCAAAATAGTTGTAGTCTGTCATACCCAGGGCGGCAATCTTGCGGAAGGTCCAATAGGCGGAATAGTCGTCGCTTTCGCTATTGGCACGATATGTATACCTCTCGTCCACCTCCGTAGCTCCCTGATAGAAGGGGATGAACACGCTCAGGTCTGCCATTCCAAACGCCACGTATGTCACTTCGCCAATAGCCGTCGGCAGCTCCGGACGCACCTGCATGATATGCGTCTGCGTAGTACGGAAGATACTTACCGGGCGGTATGGCTCCTTACCGTTGGAATGGAGGTAAGGGTCGTGGTCGGTATTGTCGTAGTGGAAGCGGAAAGCCTTGCGCAGGTCTGCAAGGGATATTTTCCTTTCAGCCTCGGCAAACACGGGGAAAGTGTTTTTCGCCACATCATTCTTTATAGCCGGCGAGAACATCCGTTGCAGTCCCCACACGCGCGGATAGTTGTATGTAGTATCGAGTTTCTCGTCTCTCGAATAAGCCTCATGAAAATCAAACACGCCGTCGGCAGGATTATACAACCCGTTCTTCTCTGCAAACTCTATCAAATCTGCCGATGCCAGGAAATTCTCCTTGTCTTCCGGGTCATACTTGCGGTAGCGGCTCTGGTTGCCGGTCACGAAATACTTGTCCTTCGGCATCCTGCACGCCAGCCATCTGTGTCCGCCGGCATTCTCCAGATACCAGGTCTCCTTGGCATCGATAAAACCGATGCCGAAACCTTCCGCCGACCCGTATTCCTCAATCAGCGCTCCCAGTCTCTCCACGCCCTCACGTGCTGTATGCACATAGGGTAAAACGATGTTGTAGGTACAGTTCTCCGCCAGTCCGTCCTCCACATACGGGTCAGCCTCAAGAGCCTTCTCGCTGCTGAAGATAGTCTCCGTGGAGCTCATTCCCACTCCAGCCGTGTTATATCCGGCGCTACCCCACTCTCCCGGATATGTATAGTCCGGCAGACCGGTGTAGCCGAGTGCTTTCTTCGGCAACGGACAACGGAACTTGCTGTCCTTCGCCACGAATTCCTCCTGTCCGTCGTCAGTATCCCTGTGCACCTCCACGTTGATAGCCATCAAAGCGTCGAAATCACTTGAGCGGCACAGATATCTCGCACCGTCCACACTCTGTTCCTCCCCCACGATAATCGTGGTACATTCAGAAGGAAGTTTTCCTGAAATCTTTTCTTTCTCCATAGTCCCTGTTTATTTTAATATATGGTTCTATAGATGCAAAAGTATAAAAAACAGAATAATACGAAACAAAAAGACATATTAAATATGTATAAAATAGAGAAATACTTTGCTCTACCATGACACTATTCTGACATTTTTTCATGTTTACGAGTCGTAAAACGTACAAATTGTCAGACACCAACCCTTGCAAAGCCATTGGCACACATGTTGCGATATGCCTTAATGAAAGCCGAAAGCCTTGAAGCTTGAGGCAAAAAAAACATAAAACAACAATCAGAAGTCCCGACGGATCCGCATGGTGAAGGGAGGACGAGAAAAATAAAATTTGGAGGTATTTACTATGTTGATGGTTCGCAGAAACAACTATTCTAATTGGTTAGACAATTTCTTTGATGACTCACTTTCCGACACCGAGCTGATGCCGCAACGCAACACTACGGCTCCGGCACTCAACGTGAAGGAGACAGCCGAAGATTATATTATGGAAATGGCAGTTCCTGGACTGGAAAAGGAATGGGTGCGCATTAACGTCACCAACGAGGGACTTCTCCATGTTGCCATCGAGAACAAGATGGAACACAAGGAGGAGAACAGGGACAACCACAAATCTCGCCACATACACTATCTGCGCCGCGAGTTTGCCTATGGCAACTACGAGCAGAGCTACACTCTGCCGGATGATGTTGACCGCGACAAGATCAGTGCCAGCGTTGCCAACGGCATCCTCACAATCACCATTCCAAAGACTACTCCAGAGCAGGAGGCCAAGGTGATGAGGAATATAGAGGTCAAGTAATACCACTTAAACCCAAATGACATATTTAGGTTAAAATAAGGACAAGCCCCATACTTTTGTTATTAAGGCAAAAGTATGGGGCTTGTTTTATACATAATCTACGATTGGCAATAGAGAAATTTCGAGCAAATCACAACTAATTTCACCTATATTTAATACCTGTTCA
>NZ_FR892594.1:0-49974 GCF_000436015.1 Prevotella sp. CAG:592
TAACGGCCTAATGACCGTTTTGGGTTTATATGGCCTCGTCTGGGATTTTTATGCCGGTCATTTATTAGGGCTTGCCGTGATTTTGAATACTTAATGTCTGGCGAAAGTTGATAATTGTCAAGTATAAACATCGATATTTGTTAACGACATAGAAAAAGGAATAGAAAATTAACTTTTATCCATTGCCAAATGCTAAATATAGGATATATTTGCGGCATGAAGAAAAAAACGATATGGTTGATTGCTGGCGTGATGGGATTTTCATTCCTCGCTCTGCTCTTCCTTCAGCTCACATACATGGATGCCATGATAAAGATGAAGAAGGAGCAGCTCGACGAGTCGGTGAACAAAGCCCTCTATCAGGCAGCCCGGAATCTGGAACTCAACGAAACCCTGAAGTATCTGGAAAAGGAGGTGAACGAAACGGAGAGGCGCGCATATAAGAGCGACTCCGTGGGGACACGCTCCGGACATCCGGACGGTACCGTGCAGCACAGCCACCAATATGCCGTGGCAGACAAGAACGGAAACGTGTATTCATCGTTCGAGCTCAAGACCATAACGATGAGACCCGCCTCGATGCCGAAGGCGATGATACTGAGAAGCGACAAGAACTCCATCTCGGAAGCCACGAAATCCATGAGGGAGATAATAAAAAACAGATATGTCTATCAGAAGGCTTTGCTCGACGAGGTGGTATACAATATCTTATACACGGCTTCAGACAAGCCTCTGAAAGAGAGGGTTAACTTCAAACTGCTCGACCAGGACTTGAAGACGGAGCTGATGAACAACGGAGTGAGCATCCCGTATCATTTCACGGTTTCAACGCAGGACGGAAGAGAGCAATACAGATGTCCCGACTATAGCGACGAGGGAGAGGAATACAGCTACTCTCAGACACTATTCAGAAACGACCCGCTCAACAAGTCGGGCATCGTGAGGATACATTTCCCCGACATGGACAACTACATCTTCAGCAGCGTGAAGTTCATGATACCGTCGATAGCATTCACCATAGTGCTTCTCATCACATTCATATTCACCATCGTGGTGATATTCAGACAGAAGAGGTATACGGAGATAAAGAACGACTTCATAAACAACATGACCCATGAGCTGAAAACGCCTATCAGCAGCATTTCGCTCGCGGCACAGATGCTCTCTGACGATACCGTGACGAAGAGCCCGGTGATGATGAAACATCTGGGAGGAGTGATAAACGACGAGTCGAAGAGACTGAGATTCCTCGTGGAGAAAGTGCTGCAGATGTCGATGTTCGACCGCAAGAAGGCGATTTTCAAGAAGAAAGAACTCGATCTGAATGACCTGGCAGAGAATGTGGCAAACACGTTCACATTGCGTGTGGAGCATACGGGCGGACACATACAGACACAGCTCAACGCAAAAGAGCCGACGATATATGTGGACGAGATGCATTTCACCAACGTGATATTCAATCTGCTCGACAACGCCGTGAAATACAAGCATCCGGACCGACCAGTGGAGCTGATGATAAAATCATGGAACGAGGGCGGTAGGCTGTATCTCTCCGTGAAAGACAACGGCATAGGACTCAAGAAGGAGAACCTGAAGAAGATATTCGAGAAGTTCTACAGAGTGCATACGGGAAATGTGCATGACGTGAAAGGTTTCGGACTCGGACTTGCATACGTGAAGAAAATCGTGGAACTCCACAAGGGAGAGATTCACGTGGAGAGCGAAAGGGGAAAAGGAACCACGTTCATCATCTCGCTGCCCGAGATAAAAAGCGGAAAACAGACAGGAGCCGACGAGTGATCAACACTATTGCAGTATACCCCTGCAACATCGGACAGACAATGTAGAAACGGATTCTGAAAAAGGAAACGGATTCTGAAACAGGTGAAACACTAATATTCAACAGAAAGAATACTAATATAAAAATATATGATTATGGACGACAAGCTTAAGATTTTGCTTTGCGAGGACGATGAGAACCTCGGAATGTTGCTTCGTGAATATCTGCAGGCCAAAGGCTATGCAGCAGAACTCTGCCCCGACGGGGAGGCTGGCTACAAGGCTTTCATGAAGACAAAGTTTGACATCTGCGTTCTCGACGTGATGATGCCAAAGAAAGACGGATTCACACTGGCACAGGAAATCAGACAGGGCAGCCCGGACATGCCTATCATTTTCCTTACGGCAAAGACGCTGAAGGAGGATATACTGGAGGGTTTCAAGATTGGTGCCGACGACTATATCACGAAGCCTTTCTCAATGGAGGAACTGGTGTTCCGTATTGAGGCGATACTCAGACGCGTTCGCGGAAAGAAGAACAACGAGAACACGCTGTATCATATAGGCAGATTCACCTTCGACACTCAGAAGCAGCTGCTCACCATCGGCGAGAAGCAGACCAAGCTCACCACGAAAGAGAATGAGCTGCTCGCTCTGCTCTGCAGTCATGCCAACGAGATTCTGCAGCGTGACTTTGCCCTGAAGACTATCTGGATTGACGACAACTATTTCAACGCCCGCTCGATGGACGTATACATCACAAAGCTGCGCAAGCATCTGAAGGATGACGACCAGATTGAAATCATAAACATCCACGGCAAGGGCTATAAGCTCATCACTCCTGAAGAGGAGTAATTTCTCTCGTAGGTGCAAATAATTACGGGTAGCCTAAGTATTCTGTCTGACTTATCGGCCATGAATGCTTTGACTACCCGTCTTTTTTATTTGTGCAAGACTATTTGTCTTGTTTGGAATCTTTGTTAGTTTTATTGGCAGAAGGCTTTCTCCTGCGTTTATGTGGTTTCTTGTTGTTCGTCACCGGTGCATTGGATTTGTTTGTTTCCAGTATTTGAGAATTTTCAGGAGCATTGGTCACAATGGTTTCCTTGGTTCTGTTGCTTTTCCTTTTGTCTGAATTCCTTCCGCCGCCTTTGCCTTTGGGAGCATCATTACGCTTGACGTTGTTCCTTCCTCTTGGACCATTATTTCTTCCTCTTGTCTTGCTGCCTCGACCGTTTCTTGCCGGACGGTTCATCTTCTTGTATTCCGGTCCCTTGCCGATATAGTCGGGCAGAGGGAGTTTCTCTATCGTGCGACCGAGGAATTCTTCAATCCTCATGAAGTCGCCCACTTCAAGACCGCGCACGAGCGTTATCGCCTTGCCGTCGCGGTTTGCCCTTGCCGTGCGTCCCACTCGGTGTACGTAGTCTTCCACATCGCGTGGCACGTCGAAATTTATGACCATTGATATGTCGTCGATGTCGATGCCTCGAGCCACGATGTCGGTAGCCACGAGCACGTCGGTCTGTCCGCTCTTGAAACGGTACATCACTTCGTCACGCTGCGCCTGTTCGAGGTCTGAATGCATCTCGCAGCTGTTTATGCCCAGACGAAGCAGTTCGCGGTTTATCTCCTTCACCTTCAGTTTGCTGCTTGAGAAGATGATTATCCTCTGCTGCTCTTCGTTCTTGAATATCTCCTGCAGCACCTTTATCTTCTGGTTCTCATGACACACGTATGCTGCCTGATGAATCTTTTCTGCCGGTTTGCTTACCGCCAGCTTCACCACGGTAGGGTTCTTGAGGAGCGTTTTCGCCAGCTGCTCTATCTTGGGCGGCATAGTGGCTGAATACATGATGGTCTGGCAGTCGTCTGGCAGCAGCTTGGCGATGTTCATGATGTCTTCAGAGAAGCCCATGTCGAGCATTCTGTCAGCCTCGTCGAGCACGAAGAATGCGCAGCGGCTGAGGTCTATGTTTCCCATCGTGATGTGGCTTATGAGTCGTCCTGGAGTTGCTATTATCACGTCGGCCCCGAGCTTCATTCCTTTAGCCTCCTGGTAGTAGCGGTTGCCGTCGTTGCCTCCGTATACGGCAACGCTGTTCACGTCGCTCATATAATACGAGAAGCCTTGCATAGCCTGGTCTATCTGTTGTGCCAGCTCTCGCGTAGGACTCATGATGACGCAGTTTATGGCATCCTTGGGGAACCCTCCGTCGTCGAGCATGCTGAGGATAGGGAGCAGGTAGGCTGCCGTCTTTCCCGTGCCTGTCTGTGCCACGCCCAGCAGGTCGTGTCCGTCGAGGATGGGTGGGATACATTGTTCCTGTACGGGTGTGCAGGTGGTGAAGTTCATATCGTCGAGAGCGTCAAGAGTGTTGTCGCTCAAATCCAAATCGTAGAAATCCATATCGTTGTTATTCTAAAAACGTTTCTTTATTGTTATCAGTTATATGCTTTCGCTTTTTGTTATCAGTTGGGTGCTTTCGCACTTTGTTTTTATCAAGTAAGGTGCATTCGCACTTTATGATTATCAGTTAGGTGCCTTGCGGTAGCAGAAGTATGCCACCACGGCGAATATGATGTTCGGTATCCATGCCGCGAGCATAGGCGGTGTGTCTGCCTGTATGGCGAATGTTGCCGATACTGTCTGAAGCATGATGTAGCCGAAGCTCAGAGCCAGTCCGATTCCCAGATACATTCCCATTCCGCCTTTTCTCTTGCGTGAGGATAGCGAGAGTCCGATGGTGGTGAGGATGAATGAGGCAAAGGAGGTGGCTATGCGCTTGTGGTATTCCACTTCGTATTGCACTACGTTGCTTGATCCTCTGTCTATCTGTTTGCTGATGTATTCCTTCAGCTGAGGGCTGGTGAATGTTTCCTGCTGGCCTTTGGAGAACACGAGGTCTGTCGGCTCCATCATTATCACGGAGTCTCTCTGCATTCCGTTGGTTATCTTTTCGCGCATTCCCTGCAGTTTGCGCAGCCGCCAGTTGGTGAGTTTCCAATGGTATTTGCTGTCGGAGATTGTGTCGTATTGTATTTCGCTGGCTGTGAGATGGCTCACGAGCTTTTTGTTCTCGAATTTGTCGAGGCAGAATCCGTAGCCCTTTTTCAGTTCGTTGTCGTAATGCTGTATGTAGGCTATGACGCCTCTGCCCACCTGCAGCTGCACGTTGTCGGCCGACGTGTTCTTCTTCTTGTTCTTATACATCGTCTCGAAATTCTGTCTCACGATGGTGCCTTTGGGGATGATGTAGGAACCGAGATAGAATGTGAGGACCGAGATTATCAAAGCCGAAATCATATATGGCCTCATCAGTCGCTTGAAGCTTACTCCTGCTGCCAGCATTGATATTATCTCCGAGTTGCCTGCCAGTTTGGAGGTGAAGAAGATTACGGCTATGAATACGAATAGCGGACTGAAGAGGTTTGCGAAATATGGCACGAAGTTCATGTAGTAGTCGAAGACTATCGCCTTGAGGGGTGCATGATACTGTGCGAACTTTGCCAGATTCTCGTTGATGTCGAAGACTATCGAGATGGATATGATGAGAAGTATGGAATAAATGT
Source organism: Prevotella sp. CAG:592 (assembly GCF_000436015.1). NCBI lineage: Bacteria > Pseudomonadati > Bacteroidota > Bacteroidia > Bacteroidales > Prevotellaceae > Prevotella > Prevotella sp. CAG:592. Next base: position 5,353 of record NZ_FR892594.1, read on the forward strand.
ATGTTCCTATGAACTTCTTAATTATATACCAGTCGAGAATCTTGATGTAGCGGCGTGGGTTGATGAAGCGTAGCCACCTCATGTGCTCTCCCAGCCACTTTAGACGGGAGGTGAGAGGATGGTCCGTTTCCTGCATGCGCTGCTTGAATCTGGTAGCCAAAGATTTGATGCTCATTTGCTTTTTCTTTTACATTTGTTTTTTTACGCGTCTTCCTTGTCGTTTATAAGTGCGTCTTGCCAGACCGCCTTTATACGCGTCTTCCCAGATTGTCTATTACTGAGCGCTTCCATGCCACGAAGTCGCCCTGCTCGATATGGTGTCTGGCATCGGTAACGAGGCGCAGATAGAAGCTCAGGTTGTGTATGCTTGCGATTTGCATAGCCAGCAGCTCCTGGGCTTTGAAGAGGTGGTGCAGATAGGCTTTGGAGTGAAGTCTGTCGATGTCGCAGCCGTCGGGGTCGATGGGGGAGAAGTCGTTTTCCCATTTCTTGTTGCGCATGTTCATTGTGCCGTCGTAGGTGAAGAGCATGGCGTTGCGGCCGTTTCGTGTCGGCATCACGCAGTCGAACATGTCCACACCTCTTTCTATAGCCTCGAGGATGTTCTGAGGTGTGCCCACGCCCATGAGATATCTCGGCTTGTCTTTCGGCAGTATCTCGTTCACGGTCTCTATCATCTCATACATCACTTCTGTGGGTTCTCCCACGGCGAGTCCGCCGATGGCATTGCCGTCGGCTCCCTTGTCGGCAACATGCTTCGCTGCTTCGCGGCGCAGGTCCTTGAAGGTGCAGCCCTGCACGATTGGGAACAGAGACTGTTCGTAGCCGTAGAGAGGCTCGGTCTCGTTGAAGCGTTTCACGCATCTGTCGAGCCAGCGTTGGGTCAGTCCGAGACTCTTCTTGGCATATTGGTAGTCGCTCTCGCCCGGAGGGCATTCGTCGAATGCCATCATAATGTCGGCTCCGATTATCCTTTCGGTGTCCATCACGTTTTCAGGGGTGAAGAAATGTTTCGATCCGTCGATATGTGAACGGAACTCGCAGCCTTCTTCTTTCAGTTTTCTGATTCCCGTGAGGGAGAACACCTGGAATCCTCCGCTGTCTGTAAGTATGGGGCGGTCCCAGGTGTTGAATTTGTGTAGTCCGCCTGCCTTTTGCAGCGTGTCGAGTCCTGGTCGAAGATAGAGGTGGTAAGTGTTGCCGAGTATTATCTGTGCCTTTACCTGCTCTCTGAGTTCGCTGAAATGGAGTCCTTTCACGCTGCCGCATGTACCTACAGGCATGAAGATGGGTGTCTTTATCTTGCCGTGGGCGGTAGTTATCGTACCGGTGCGTGCGTCGCTTGCTGGATCGGTATGTTCTAATTCGAATGTCATTTTCTTTTTGATATTCTTTCTGTTGCTGTTGTTGTATTATTCATGTTAGGGAAAGGCGGTTGTGGATGCTTGTTTCATTTGTCGGTCTTTCCCTTTTCTTCTATCGTGAATTTCGTCGGGTTGTCCACGAGTTCGTCTGTCAGGGCGAAGTCCCACACGTCGAGCACGTTCTCCACATAGTGGAATGAAAGTCCTTTCAGATACATGTCGGGTATTTCTTCGATGTCTTTCCTGTTTTCCCTGCACATCACGATATCTGTTATGCCTGCTCTTTTGGCTGCCAGTATTTTCTCCTTTATTCCTCCAACGGGAAGCACCTTGCCGCGCAGCGTTATTTCTCCTGTCATGGCAGTGTTCTTTCTCACCTTGCGTTGTGTGAGGGCTGAGGCGATGGATGTGGCTATCGTTATGCCGGCAGAAGGACCGTCTTTTGGAGTCGCTCCTTCCGGCACGTGGATGTGTATGTTCCAGTTGTCGAAGATGCGGTAGTCTATTCCGAGCACGTCGGAGTGTGACTTCACGTATTCAAGTGCGAGCATAGCCGACTCTTTCATCACGTCGCCAAGGTTGCCGGTTAGCGTGAGCTTGTTGCCGTTGCCTTTGCTGAGGCTTGTCTCGATGAAGAGGATTTCTCCTCCCACGCTGGTCCATGCCAGTCCGGTTACCACTCCCGCATAGTCGTTGCCTTGGTATATGTCGCGATAGAAAGGCGGTTTGCCGAGCAGGGATTCTATCTCCTTCGGCGTGATGCGCGAGAACGGGAGTTCTCCCTTGCTTGCTTTCATGAATGCGAGTTTGCGAAGCGCCTTGTTTATCTGGATTTCGAGTTGGCGCACTCCGCTCTCTCGCGTATACTGTTCGATGATCTTTTCTGTGGCCTGCTTGGTGAACGAGAGGCGCTGGTCGCCAAGACCGGTGTTGTCTTTCTCTTTGGGTATGAGGTGGCGCTTGGCTATCTCTTCTTTTTCCTCTGTGATATAGCCGCTTACCTCGATTGTCTCCATGCGGTCGAGCAGAGGGCGCGGGATGGTGTTCAGGTCGTTTGCAGTAGCGATGAACAGTACTTTCGACAGGTCGTAGTCCACATCGAGGTAGTTGTCATGGAAAGCGTTGTTCTGTTCTGGGTCGAGTACTTCGAGAAGAGCCGACGAGGGATCGCCGTTCACGGTGTTCTGCGTTATCTTGTCGATTTCGTCGAGGATGAAAACGGGGTTGGAAGCTCCTGCCTTCTGGATGTTCTTGATGATTCTTCCTGGCATCGCACCAATGTATGTGCGACGATGACCGCGGATTTCCGACTCGTCGTGAAGACCTCCAAGCGACACCCTGACGTATTTTCTGCCCATTGCCTTGGCGATGCTCTTGCCAAGACTTGTCTTGCCCACTCCTGGAGGACCGTAGAGGCAGAGGATTGGCGACTTGAAATCTCCTCGCAGACTCAATACGGCGATGTATTCCAGGATGCGTTCCTTCACTTTTTCCATCCCGTAGTGGTCGGTATCAAGAACTTTCCTTGCCCTGTTCAGGTCAAGGTCGTCGATGGTGTATTCGTTCCAGGGAAGTGAGACGAGAGTCTGCAGATATGTAAGCTGCACGCTGTATTCCGGACTCTGCGGGTTGAGCAGGTCGAGTTTGTCGAGTTCCTTCTTGAAGACCTTCTCCACGTCGTCGTTCCATGCTTTCTTTTGGGCTTTGTCGAGCAGTTCCTTGCGTTCTGGCTGCCCGTCTTCGTTTCCGAGTTCTTCCTTAATGTTCTTGATCTGCTGCTTGAGGAAATATTCGCGTTGCTGTTCGTCGAGGTCTTCCCGGGTTTTCGAACGTATGTTCTGCTTGAGCTCCAGGAGCTGAAGCTCACGGTTTATTATCTTGAGCATGGCGAACACCCTGTCTTTGATTGAGTCCATATAGATGAGCTCAGCCTTTTCCTCGATGGAGAAGGGCAGGGTGGCGCAGATCACGTTTGTGAGGAGATATCTGTTAGAGATATTCTTCATGGCGAAGGATGCTTCATCCGGGATGTCGTCATTGCCCATGATGAACTGTATGCTCTTCTTCTGCAGGTCTTCCACCGCAGTAGCGTATTCCTTGTCGTCCTCGTCGGCCATTGTCTCAGAGGCTTGGCTGGCATGGCCTTTGAGATATGGGCGCCGCTTGGTGATGTCGTCCAGACGGCATCTGCCGAGTCCCTGTATGATTGCCGTGCTGTTGCCGCCACCTCCAGGGAATTCAAGCACCTTTATGAGTTTGCCGTAAACTCCATATTCATAAAGATCGTTTGCCGTAGGACTTTCCTGCTCCATGTCTTTCTGGCAGAAAACGGCGAAGATCTGATTGCCTTTCTTCTTGCTGCCTACGGCTTTGATGAGTTTCTTGCTCGTTTCCCTGCCCACCAGTATGGGGGAAACGACACCAGGAAACATCATGAGGTTGCGTGTTGCCAATATAGGTATTTCTCCTTCGGGGTGATCCTTGAACAATTCTTTGATGTCACCATCGAAATCTGCTATCATTGAAATACCATTTCCTATTTTTGCATTCATATAAGTTATTGTCGGTCTCTATTTTAAATAATTTTGAAAATCTGTATCTGTAATTTTGGAAATCCGTCTCTTTATTTATATAATAAGAGGTGCAAAGGTAGTCATTTTTCTTCATTTATATTGTGTGTAAAACCATAAATGCTGAAAACATAAATTATATTAATGCTTTTATAAGTCGTTTTTAATCTTTTTTCTTAAATTTGCATTGGATTGAAATAGAAAAAACTGTCTTTTATATTGCTGATGTCAAATAATTATTTCCAGTTCAAGAAGTTTGTCGTCCGCCAGGACTTATGTGCCATGAAGGTCGGCACAGACGGCACGCTGCTGGGCTCATGGGCTCGTGGCGGCAGGAAAATACTGGATATCGGTACAGGCACGGGGCTTGTGGCGCTGATGATGGCGCAGCGGTTTGAAGATGCTGAACTGTGTGCAGTGGAGATAGACCGCGACGCTCATCTTCAGGCAATGGACAACGTGGAGAACTCGCCTTTCAACGGGAGGATAAAGCTCTTCAACCAGTCTATACAGGATTTCAGCACGGAGTATGCGGATGAGAAATTCGACTCGATAGTATGCAATCCCCCCTTTTATGTCAATTCATTGGGATGTCCCGACGACAAGCGCCATATAGCCCGGCATTCATCATCGCTCCCTTTTGATGTGTTGTTGAGGTCGGTGAAGAATCTGCTTTCAGATGAAGGACGCTTGTCTGTGGTAATCCCTACCGACAGCCATCCCTCTTTTGATGCTGAGGCCCGGATGTCGGGATTCAGATGCTCTCGCTTGTGCCGGATCAGGACCGTGGAAAGGAAGCCCCCCAAGAGGATGCTGCTGGAATATGTCTTGCATGGTGGGATAGAAATGCAGCACGAGGAGCATTGCCTGCAGGATAACGACGGCAGAAGGTCGGAATGGTATTCTGATATTACATCAGAATTCTATGTGCGTTGATACTGTTCCAACATTTCAGATGCCTCCAATCATGCTGATTTCTTCGTTTTGTTTTGTTTTTTTGGAAAAAATAATTAAGTTTGCAAAAGTTATATATCGGACACAAGATTATATCGTAGGAACAAGAAATTGAAGTTAGCAACAGAAATCTAAAATTGAAAATATATGAATAATAACCATCTTGTAATAATGGCCGGTGGAGTGGGCAGCCGCTTCTGGCCGATGAGTACAGCAGAATGTCCTAAACAGTTCATCGACGTCCTCGGAGTGGGACGTTCTTTGTTGCAGTTGACATACGACCGTTTCGAAACAATTTGTCCGCCAGAGAATGTCTGGGTGGTGACAAACAAGAATTATGCAGAGATAGTGAAACAGCAATTGCCGGAAATACCGGCAAAGAATATCTTGTGTGAACCATGCCGCCGGAATACGGCACCATGTATCGCATACGTAAGCTGGAGAATCAAATCAGCTAATCCTGATGCCAATGTAGTTGTCACTCCGAGTGACCATGTGGTGATGGATGTTCCTGAATTCAAGAGAGTTGTGGGCAATTGCCTGAAATTCACGGCCGAGACGGATTCCATTGTCACTTTGGGAATGAAGGCGACACGTCCGGAGACTGGCTACGGATATATTCAGGCTGATCTGACCTGCTGTTCGCCACGCAACAAGGAAATCTACAGAGTTGATTCTTTCAAGGAAAAGCCTAATTTGGAAACAGCTCAGAAATATATTGCCGAGAGCAGATATTTCTGGAATGCAGGTATCTTCATCTGGAGCGTGAGGACCGTTGTCAACGCATTCAGGATTTACCAGCCATCATTGGCAAATATATTTGAGAGTATCGCAGACGTGTACGGAACGGAAAATGAGCAGAAGGTGATTGACGAGAGATTCCCGGAGTGTGAAAACATTTCTGTTGACTATGCTATAATGGAGAAGGCTGAAGAGATTTTCGTATGTCCTGCAAGTTTCGGATGGAGCGACCTGGGGACATGGGGCTCTCTCTGGACTCAGACCAAGCATGACCTGATGGGCAACTCATTGATAGGCAATGGCATTTCCACTTTTGAAACTCGTAATTGCATTATCCATACCACAGAGAACAAGCAGGTTGTGGTTCAAGGTCTGGATGGTTATATCGTTGCGGAGAAGGATGGAAGATTGCTGATATGCAAACTCTCTGAAGAGCAAAGGATAAAACAATTCTCAGGACAGAACTGATCTGTTGTGATGATAATCCCCAAATCGGTCATCAGAACGTTTGATTGTCACTAATGACCGATTTGTAATAATCTGTACCAGTATCCGTTCTGGCAAGTTTATGGACTAAGGGTTGAGAGTGTGAGAGTAGGGATGTAAAAACAGGACTACTCTTGCCTAATGCCATTTCTATACTGTATGCAGAATAAAAACAGGGTGTGTAATTCTTGATGAATCAACACACCCTGTTTCTATTTCATTTATAATCCGTTGTCTTTACGTTAGTTTCTTAATCCCGAAACGGTCATTAGACCGTTAAATGGTAGTCTTTTATAACTGTTTGTGCGGTCTTTTGCTTCTCCTAATGACCGATTTTCTTATAGAAACAATCTTGCAGTCTGGTAGACCAATGCAGAAATACACCATGCCGTAGCCGTGGTATATACGGCTGTGAATATAGCCCATTTCCATTTTCCCGACTCGTTCTTTATCGCTACTATCGTAGCCAGGCACGGGAAATACAACAGGACAAACAGCAGATAACAGAATGCTATCAATGGAGTCACCCCGTCTGCCGACATCTTACGGTATAGATTGCTGTATTTTGCCGTGTCCTGGGCTTCATCATCGGCTACTGTCTCATCGCCAGCGTAGAGTACGCCCATCGTGGAAGCCACAATTTCCTTGGCTCCTACACCGGAAATGAGTCCTATTGACAGTTTCCAGTCAAATCCCTGAGGCTTGAACACGGGCTCTACCACTTTTCCTATACTGCCGATATAGCTCTGCTCAAGCTGCTCCTGCTGGTTCAGCTTGTCATTATGCGGGAAATAACCCAATGCCCACACTATTATACTGGCAACAAGGATGATGCCTCCCATCTTTTTCAGATATTGTTTTCCTTTCTCCCAGGTATGGCGCAAGATTGCCTTTGAAGTAGGGAAACGGTAAGGCGGAAGTTCCATCACGAATGGAACGTCCTCGCTCTTCACCAGCCAGCGACTGAACACCTTGCTCATGATTACAGCCACGGCGATGCCTATCACATAGAGAGAAATCATTATTGCGCTGCGGTATTTCAGTGCGAAGAACGTGCTCGTTATCATGATGTATATAGGCAATCTGGCAGAACAGCTCATGAACGGCAATATGAGCATCGTGATGAGGCGGCTCCTGCGGCTTTCGATGGTTCTCGTAGCCATCACGGCAGGCACATTGCATCCGAAGCCCATTATCAGAGGAATGAATGATTTTCCATGAAGCCCCATCTTGTGCATGAGCTTGTCCATGATGAAGGCTGCCCTGGCCATATATCCGCTGTCTTCCATGAATGAAATGAAGGCATAGAGGATGAGTATCTGTGGAAGGAATACTATAACCGAGCCTACACCTCCGATAATGCCGTCTACGAGCATTGCCTTCAGAGGGCCGTCAGACATCGTGTTGCTTATACATCCTCCTAATGCGCCAATCATACTGTCTATCCAGTCCATCGGATATTGTCCTAAGGAGAATGTCACCTGGAACATTATGTACAGAAGCAGGAAGAACAATGGAAAACCAAGATATTTGTTTGTTATGAGCTTATCCAGAGCATGCGTGGTCTGGTAAGTGTCCTCGATGTTTCCTTCCTGATATTCAGCCTCCTTGAGCGCACCATGTATGAAGCCGTATTTCGCGTTCATAATGGCTGTTTCGCTGTCCTCCTTGCACTCTTCCTTTATCCTTACCGCTTCTTTGTCGCGTAGTTTCAGAATCTCATTGCCGTTGGGCAGTGTCTTGATGAACTCTTCAGCATGGCTGTCGTTTTCGAGCAACTTGATGGAAAGATAACGAGTGGAGTATTTGTATCGTATCTGCTCGTCTTCCTGTATGAGCTGCTTCACACGGTCAATTCCCTCTTCTATGTCTTTGCCATGATTTATGTGTATGTGTCTGAAGGTGGAATCCTGCCCCTCATACATATCTATTATGGTCTGGAACAATTCGTCTATACCCCTTCCTGTTCTGAACACGGTAGGAATCATAGGTACTCCCAGGAGATGGCCCAGAACCTTATAGTTGAGCTTGTCGCCCCTTTCCTCAAATTCATCAAACATGTTGAGCGCGCAGACAATCCTTTGGTTCATGTCCACGAGTTGCGTTGTCAGGTAGAGGTTTCTCTCAATATTGCTTGAGTCGATTACATTGATGATAACGTCAGGCGTCTTGTCGATTATCTCACGCCTCACGTATAGTTCTTCAGGGCTGTATGCAGAGAGAGAGTATGTGCCGGGAAGGTCGATGAGGTTGAAGTTATAGCCTTTGTATTCAGCACGTCCTTCTTTGGCGTCTACGGTAACTCCTGAATAGTTGCCCACTCTTTCATGGGCTCCCGAAGCATAGTTGAAGAATGAGGTCTTGCCGCAATTCGGATTGCCCACAAGAGCTACATTGATGATTCTTCGTTTCTTTAGCGCTTCTTCGTGTAGATTGTTGAATTCCGTGTCTTGTTCGTTATTTGAAGCCACGGAGATTCCGTTTTCTTCTGTGGTGTCAGGATTGGCGATGTCTTTGTTTCTCGCTTCGCTCTCTGTGATGATTTCTATCATTGAGGCTTCGGTATGGCGCAAAGACACCTCATATCCCATTATCTTGTATTTAACGGGGTCGTGAAGAGGGGCATTCAGAAGAACCTCTACTTCTTGTCCTTTGATGAAACCCATCTCAACGATTCTCTTGCGAAAACCTCCGTGGCCCAACACCTTTACAATGACGCCTTTCTGTCCGGTGCTTAATTCTGATAATTTCATGATTCTGCTACTGTTACGATAATCCTGTTCGGTGGATTATTTCAATAATGCAAAGGTATAAAAAAAATGGTACAAGTTTTATATGCATAGATTAAAATACCTAATAATCGGTACTGCTTGAGCTATATCATACAAGACTTCACATTTCTGAGGCGCGTTAATCTTTGTTGAAGTATTGCTCAAGCTCATTCCTTGTATTTTCCTCATTCTCAGTTATGTAGCGTATGATTCTGCCGTGTTCCATCAATACGATTTTGTTTGATATGTCTACGGTATGCATCAGATTGTGACTACTTATTAATATTGATGCTCCGGTTTCCTTGTTATAGTCAACTAGCAGCTTCTTCAGGATGTTCTGGCTCGTAGGGTCAAGGAAATTGAACGGTTCGTCAAGAATTACAAGCTGGGGAGAATGTATGAGTGATGATATTATTCCGATTTTCTGTTTGTTTCCGGCAGACATGCTCCTTATCAATTTGTTTTGTCCTATGATTTCTCCATTCATGAAAGCGTCGAAACGTTGCAGATGCTCCGACAGTTCTTCTTTTGTTATATTGCTTATTTTTGCTATGAATTCAAAATATTCTTCAGGAGAAAGATAGTCTATCAAGAAACTTTCATCAATGAATGCTCCTGTATATTTTTTCCATTCTTCATCCACATTGACATTGGTGCCGTATGTCGATCCGTCTTTCATCCTGAATGTCAGGTGTACTTCACCTTCATCGGGTTTCAGCAAATCGAGCATCAAGCGGAATAGGGTGGTCTTGCCTGCTCCGTTGTTGCCGACAACGCCTAATAACGTATTGTCAGGGATTTCCAATGAGTCTATGTCTACTGCAACTTTGGTTGAAAATGATTTTTTCAGTTTATGAATCTGGATTTCCATAATCAGTCATTTATGGTTTTAGAATTGCGCAATTGAGTTTTGTGAAAAAAGCATTAAGGTGTATCATGGTATATAAATACGCATAGATACACCTTAATTGTCTCATCTTTTATATCGTCTTAAACGAGTCCTTTGCCATGACAGTTCTTGAACTTCTTTCCGCTGCCACAAGGACATGGGTCATTGCGACCGGGAAGCTTGTCTTTTACTATCGGTTCGTGATGCTGTTGGGCAGCCGTTTCCCTTGTGTCATGTTGGGCGGCAGCCTGCTGTGCAGAGTCGTTCAGGTCGACTTTCTCTTCTGTGTAGCGCTGGCTTGGCTTGTCAGGAGCCGCTTCCTGCACTTCCTGCTGTTCCATTACCGGAATCTGGGCTCTCATCAATATGCTGACAATCTTGTTGTTCATCTGGTCTACCATATCGTCGAAGAGCTTTACGCTTTCCAGCTTGAAGATCACGAGCGGGTCTTTCTGCTCGTAAGAAGCATTCTGAACGCTGTGTTTCAGCTCGTCGAGCGCACGGAGGTTCTCTTTCCAGCATTCGTCGATGATATGGAGCATGATGGTCTTTTCAAACTCCTTCACCACGCTCTTGCCTTCAGTCTCGTATGCCTCCTTCAGGTTACAAGGTATGTTGTAAACCCTCTTGCCGTCGGCTATAGGCACCATAATGCGCTCATAGATAGCACCCTGCTCTTCATACACCTGCTTTATTACCGGGAATCCGACAGCCTGTATGCGGTCTGTCTTGCGCTTGAAGTCTGCTATAGCCATCTGGAAGGCTTTCTCAGCGAGATTGTTGTGGTTCTCGTTCAGGTATTCAGCTTCGGTGAAAGGACATTCCATAGCGAGAAGTTTCAGGAACTGCTCTTTGCATCCCTCATAATCATGGTTTTCGATTATGTTCACGACTCTATCCCAGATTATGTTGGTTATGTCCATGCCAATGCGTTCACCCATAAGGGCGTGGCGGCGCTTGTCATACACCACAGTACGCTGCTTGTTCATCACGTCGTCATATTCCAGGAGGCGCTTACGGATACCGAAGTTGTTTTCCTCAACTTTCTTCTGTGCCCTTTCGATACTCTTCGACATGAGTGAGCTCTCAATTCTCTCGCCTTCTTTTATACCCATGCGGTCCATGACGCGAGCGATGCGCTCACTTGCAAAAAGACGCATCAGCTTGTCTTCAAGGCTGACGTAGAATACGGAACTTCCAGGGTCGCCCTGACGGCCGGCACGTCCTCTGAGCTGACGGTCTACGCGGCGGCTCTCGTGTCTCTCCGTACCGATGATTGCCAATCCTCCAGCGTCTTTCACTTCCTTAGAAAGCTTGATGTCGGTACCACGGCCAGCCATGTTGGTAGCGATGGTGACAGTCTTGCTGAGACCAGCCTTGGCCACGATGTCGGCCTCGTGCTGATGAAGTTTTGCGTTGAGTACATTGTGAGGAATATGTCTCATCGTGAGCATCTTTGAAAGCAGCTCCGAAATTTCAACTGAGGTCGTACCTACAAGTACCGGACGGCCTTGGTTGATCATTTCCTGTATCTCCTCAATCACGGCATTATATTTCTCTCTTGCTGTCTTGTAGAGTCTGTCGTCGAGGTCCTTTCTCAGTACCGGGCGGTTGGTAGGAATTTCAACCACATCCAGTTTGTAGATATCCCAGAACTCACCTGCTTCCGTGCTTGCAGTACCGGTCATTCCCGAAAGCTTGTGATACATACGGAAATAGTTCTGAAGGGTGATTGTAGCGAATGTCTGTGTGGCCTCTTTCACTTTGACGTGCTCTTTTGCCTCAACAGCCTGATGGAGTCCGTCGCTCCACTGGCGACCCTCCATGATACGGCCTGTCTGCTCGTCCACAATCTTAACTTCTCCGTCCATAACGACATATTCGTCGTCTTTGTTGAACATAGTGTATGCCTTGAGCAGCTGCTGCAAGGTGTGTACTCGTTCGCTCTGTACTGAGTAGTGGTTGAGAAGTTCGTCTTTCTTGTCAAGTCTGTCCTGCTCAGAGAGGTTCTCGTTCTCCAGATTAGAGAGCTGGGTCGTGATGTCTGGCAACACGAACAACTCCTTGTCGTTCACTTCCTTTGCCAGCCATTCCGTTCCCTTGTCTGTAAGGTCAACGGAATTCAGCTTCTCGTCAACGACAAAATACAATGGTTCAACAGCTTCCGGCATGCGGCGGTTGTTGTTCTCCATGTATATCTCTTCAGTCTTCAGCATTCCTGACTTGATGCCGTCTTCAGAGAGATATTTGATGAGTGGCTTGTTCTTTGGAAGGGCCTTATGTGAACGGTAGAGACTCAGGAAACCTTCGTCCATCTTTTTCTGGTCATTGTTCTTCTGACCTTCAGCGATGAGCTGCTTTGCCTCTGAAAGATACTTTGTTGCAAGTTTCCTTTGCACTTCAACCAGTTTCTCTACCAACGGCTGGTATTCCTCAAACATCTGGTCGTCTCCGTTCGGCACCGGACCGGAAATGATAAGTGGTGTACGTGCGTCGTCAATCAATACGGAGTCAACCTCATCGACGATGGCGTAGTTGTGCTTTCTCTGAACGAGGTCGGCTGGAGATAACGCCATGTTGTCGCGAAGATAGTCAAAACCGAATTCGTTGTTCGTACCGAAAGTGATGTCTGCCTGATATGCATTCCTTCTTTCCTGTGAGTTCGGACGATGCTTGTCGATGCAGTCTACTGAAAGACCGTTGAACTCGTACAATGGACCCATCCACTCCGAGTCACGCTTTGCCAGATAGTCGTTCACTGTTACGACATGCACACCGTTTCCTGTCAGGGCATTAAGGAATACAGGGAGTGTTGCCACGAGGGTCTTTCCTTCACCGGTAGCCATCTCCGCAATCTTTCCCTGATGCAGTACGATACCTCCGAAGAGCTGTACGTCATAGTGCACCATGTCCCATTTGAGGTCGTTTCCACCCGCCATCCAGTGGTTGCTGTAGATAGCCTTGTCGTCTTCGATTCTGACGAAATCCTTTGTAGCTGCAAGTTCACGGTCGAAATCATTTGCAGTAACAACCACTTCGTCGTTCTCGGCAAATCTTCTGGCTGTATCCTTCATGATGCTGAAGGCAACAGGCAGTATCTCGTTGAGCACTACTTCATATTTGTCCAGGACTTCCTTTTCCAACTTGTCTATCTGATTGAAGATTTCCTCTCTCTCATCGATAGGCGTGTCTTCGATTTTAGACTTCAGACCCTTGATCTGTTCCTTTTCATTGGCTACTGCGTCCTGCAATTGTTTCTGCAGTTCTTTTGTGCGTTCTCTCAGCTGGTCGTTTGTGAGAGCTTTGATTTCGGGGTAAGCAGCTTTTACCTTCTCTACGATAGGCTGAATCTGCTTCATATCGCGTGTTGACTTGTCGCCAAAAAGCGATTTCAGTAAATTGTTGAATCCCATTATATATTATGCTTTTTTTATTTCTTGATTATATTCGTGTGCAAATTTATACAATTTATTCCTTTTAAGGGCATTAACATCTATTTATTATTGTTTTGCACGTTGTTTTTTTAGAATAGAGGTTCGCCTTTGCTTGCATTCGGGGCTCTGATTCTTATAGTTTTTGATATTGTCGGGGCTATTCTGTCGGCGCAGACAGGAGTCGTCACCACTTCGCCTTTCAGTCCGATACCGTAAAAGATTATCGGGAAATTCTGACAGTTTGCCCCTTGTATATATGTTTCTCCATTGTCTTCGTTGGCTATGTTCCAACCTGGCAACACCTCAACGAGAAGGTCGCCGCTGTTCCGTAAATTGTATGAGTTCCTTACCGTTTCCGATTCAGATGTATAGAAAGACAGGATGTCGTTTGCCGAAAGGCAATTGCCCACTCCCTGGCATTGCCTGATGAATATTTTCGACAATTCGCAGATCTGGTTTGTGTTAAGTCGCTTCTTGTCAAACAGTTTGTTGTTGAAGTATATCTGGTCGCGGCTGTAACCCTCTATGTATTTGTCATTTCCATACAAAGCCCCGAGGTAAAGGTTCAGGAGGTTTGATGCCCTGTTGATATAGAAAGTGCCGCCAGGTATCCTTAACTTCTTTTCTCCTGCGATTCTGGCTTCGTTGTAGTATCCGGTGGAGTTTATGACGAAAAGCACGTTTGACAATCCCACTTTTGAGCTGATTGTATTTATCAATCTGCCGATGTTGTTGTCCAGATCCGTATATATGAACTGCTTGTCGGTTGATTTGGATTCAGGTCGGTTTGCCTTGTATGTCACGAACAGCATGTCCGGCGTGTTGTCTGCTCCCAATGAATATTCATTGAGGCAGTGGATGGCAAAGTCTGTCACGTTTGTGTTTGACTTTACATCTCCGGTCTTAATCCGGTTGCTGGAGTTGTAGGTTTCCAGTCTGCGGTCTTCTTTCTGATAATATGATGTAGTGCACCATTTTCTTTCTTTCGTGTCAATCCAGTAAGCTCCGTCGGCATTGTGTCCTGCGGGGATTATGGCGGAAACCGGGTCTTCGGCAATGCTGATGACTACAGATTTTTTGTTGGCAATCTTCAGTTCGTCGCTGATGGTAGTCGTCTGTACGTTCTCCGCGGAATTCCTTTCCAAGGTGGAGATACCCTCGAAATTGTTGTCTTCAACGCATGAAACGATTTTCATGTTGTTCCGGTCAAACCATTTTTCAGCAATGATGCCGTTGTATCTCGGAGAGGTTCCTGTGTTTATGCTGGAGATAGAAGATGCCAGGTCTGCAGATGCGAAATTTAATCTTGCGTCTGTGAACACGATACCGTTGCGTAGGATTTCCTTGAATCCGTTTTCCTTGTAGAATCGCTTGTAGTCAGACAGCAGATCCGAACGCAGCTGGTCGATGGTGATGTTTACAACAAGCCTTGGCACAGATGTATGGATCTGTGCTCTTGCAGTGCCGCAAGCCAAAATGGCTATTGTGGTCGCCGTTATTATACTGTATTTCGTAGCCGTTGTTTTAATCATTCTTTCTCGTTGCATATAGATTACAGCAGTTTTTCAATAGCAAAGATAATGCCAAAAGAGGCATCCCCTCAGCGTAAACTTGTATTAATCGTCCTGACAGGCCTATGCAGAGCATTATGGAAAGGAAAGTCCAGGCCTTTCTTAGTTTCCTTTCGTTTCGTTTGTTCTTGATGATGTATATTGCCCAATACAAATTCAGCGGGCATAATATGAATATTTGCAGATTGGTACTTGTTGTCGGGTGCTCAGAGAAGAGCATGACGAACAGAATCAATCCTGCCAGTCCGCTCGCGAGCAACAACGAGATGTCTACCCAGAGAAACCTCTTTTTTGTCTTGAATTCCGCAACGACTATCGCAGCGATTAATAATAATAATGTAATAAAGACGAATTGAGGCGTCACTTTTGTCTTTCCCGCAATCGCGTAATCGTTTCCTTTTACGATGATTTCGGTGTTTTTCACCAAAGGCCTTGCGCTTCCGTCTGCCGATACTATCTTTGCCTGTCCGAAATCCCTCATCAGATTGTCTGGCAAGAACTGCTGCTCCTCACGTGTTGTCTGCATGTCGGCTTTGAATCCTAACAGAAGGTCGTTGCCGAAGCTTGCCCACGAATAATTGGCGTTGCAGCCGTGTATCAGGTCTCTGAATGATACAGACTTGTCAATGGCGTTTTTGTATTCTATCTTGCCGTTGATTGACTTCAGGATGATGTCTCTCGCTTTGGTGGTGCAGTTGTTGTAGAAATAGTTGTATCTGTATACCCTGGCATTGGCGTAATTGTCCTGCAGGGCTTTGAGCAACTGTCCTTTTTCTTCTGGCGTAAGATTTATTTCCTGTTGTGTGACCTGTGATCCGAAATACTGGTATTCGTAGCAGAAATCGTTAAAGTCCTGTATCCCCATTTCATAGTCTGTCAGTCCCAAGACAAACCTGGCGACGAAAAAGGGTTTCTTGAAGGAAAACATACCGTAATTGACCACGATGTCAGTCTTCGATGCCTTGTCCTCGTATCTTATCGCCGTGTGTCCGTAGAGACTGTAAATCTCGTCGTGGGGCGAACATGTAAGCAGGCTGACTCTGATCGAGTCGGCTGGAGTTTCGGCATAATTGGTTGTGTTACCTATTGCTATCTTGCTGATATCAAGCAAGATGAACGTTAAAAGTAACCTATATAAAAAAATATTCAGCTTTTTCACGATGCAAAAATAAGCGATATTTTTCACTTATAGTTATGAAGTTTCGATTTTTTTCAATAATTTTGCAGCTCACAAATTTTGAATAGAGTGAATTTAATCGTTGATATTGGCAATACATGCGTCAAACTGGTGTGTTTTGATGATGGTGAAGTTATAGAAGAGAAACGCGTTGATGGCAACGACGTCGAGGCCTTGTCGCGGTTTTGTTCGAAGTATCCGTTTTCAAAAGGTATAGTGTCTTCAGTTTCGTCTGTTTCAGATTCATTTATGGAGAAACTGAAAGGGCTTCCGTTCCGTGTTTTGGAATTTGAAAGTGGCGTGACGCCCGTGCCGGTTTCAATCGGATACAACACTCCGTTGACTTTAGGGACGGATCGTCTCGCTGCCGTCGTAGGGGCGAATGATTGTTCGCCAGGTAAGGATATACTCGTCATTGATATCGGAACCTGCGTCACTTACGACTTAATCAGCTCGTCAGCAGAATATTTGGGCGGGAACATCTCGCCAGGACCTACGATGCGCTTGAAGGCGTTACACGAATACACCTCACGACTCCCTTTGGTGGAAAGAAGGGGAGAGGCTCCTCTGGTAGGTTATTCTACGGAAACTGCGATAAGAAGTGGTGTTTTGCATGGCATAGAGTATGAGATAAATGGCTATATCCATAGGTTTTTGACTAAATATCCACACCTTTTTGTATATTTAACAGGTGGTGTACAATTAGATTTGCATTTCTCGGAAAAAATCACCATCTTTGCAGACAGATTCATAGTCCCGAAAGGACTTAACCGAATATTAGAATATAATGATGAAATCAACAAATAGGGTATTTTGCGCTTTTGCAGCGCTTGCATTTTCTATAGGTATATATGCTCAGAGTGGCACAAACTCTCCTTACAGCCAATATGGATTGGGAGTGTTGAGCGACCAGACAAGTGGCTTCAACCGAGGAATGAATGGGGTGGGGCTTGGCTTCAGAGAGCACAACCAAGTGAACTTCATAAATCCGGCGTCTTATTCTGCAGTTGACTCCCTTTCTTTTATCTTCGATGTGGGATTCTCCGGCCAGATCACCAACTTCAATGAAAGCGGCAAGAAAATCAATGCCAAGAATGCAGACTTCGAATATGCTGTAGCGGCGTTCAGAGTTGCAAAAGGTTTCGGCGTGAGTTTCGGTATCCTGCCATATACTAACGTGGGATATAACTATACCTCTTCAACACCAGGAAGCAATGTCCTCTCGACCACATATTCAAATTCATATTACGGAGAAGGAGGCTTGCATCAGGTGTATGTGGGCTTAGGCTATCAGTTGTTCAAAGGATTCTCCCTGGGAGCCAATGTCTCATATCTGTGGGGCCGCTACGACAAGACAGTGACGAATTCATACAGCGACTCCTATGCTAAGACAATCCAGAAAGTGTATTCCGCTTCGGTGACAAACTACAAGCTGGATTTCGGTGTCCAATACGCATTCGCCGTGGACAAGAAAAACGAGTTCACCCTTGGAGCCACATACTCTCCCGGGCATGATATTGGAGGAAACCCTTCATGCGTGGTTACTTCGACAAATCCAACGACGTCAACTCCGGAAACGGCACCGTATTCCTTGAAAGACGGTCTCAAGATACCTACCACAGTTGGCGCAGGCTTGGCGTGGAACAATGCCAACCGCATCAAGTTGGGAGTGGATTACAGCTTCCAGAAATGGAGCGGAATAGGTTTCCCTGTTTATGTCGTGAACAATCAGGTTTCGGCTTATGTGATGAACAACGACTATTATAGCGACCGTCATAAAATCAATGTGGGCGGCGATTTCTGCGGTGATGAAAACAACCGCAGCTTCTTGAAACGTCTGCATTTCCGTGCTGGCGCTTCATACGCTACACCATATTATAAAGTAAACGGACAAGACGGCCCGAGCGAGATCAGTGTGAGCGCCGGTTTGGGAATTCCTATCATGAACAGCTATAACAATCGTTCCATGCTCAACATTTCCGGACAGTGGGTACGCACTTCTGCAAAGAATTTCATAAAAGAGAATACATTCAGAATCAACATTGGACTGACATTCAATGAGCGTTGGTTCATGAAGTGGAAAGTGGATTGATGATGAAGACACCTTTCTTCTTATTGGCAGTTTCATTGTTTTTGGCCGTTTCCTGCTCTCAGGAGAAGGAACATACCGCACCGGCAATAAATCCCAAGGATTCCGTTTCGCTGATGACATCCTTCGGAGTCAATACCCTCATATCCGATTCTGGGGTCATGAAGTATAGAATCGTGACAGAGAAATGGGAAGTCAATGAAGTGCGGAATCCGTCAAGATGGATGTTTGAACGGGGGCTGTTCCTGGAACAGTTTGACGAGAGATTCCACGTCCAGGCCTATATACAATGTGATACTGCCTATTACTATGACAAAAACAAGGTATGGGAGCTCAGAGGCCGGGTCCGTATCCGCACTTTGGATGGCGTGAGGTTCTCAAGCGAGGAGCTGTTCTGGGATCAGAACCGCCATGAACTCTACAGCAACAAGTTCTCCCGCGTGGTCTCTCCGGACAGAGAGCTGCAGGGCGCATATTTCAGAAGCGACGAAAGGATGACACATTATTTCATCAGCAACACCAAGGGCTCGTTCCTCAAAGGCAACGTGTTCAATAGTGAGAGCGACAGTATCGTAAACGCTCCTGATACGACAAAGCAAAAACTGAGATTGCCAGTTACGCCTGCAGCAAGAAAAAACATTTAAATTATCTCTATGGAAGAAGTATCTATATCTTTGGTGATTGGCATTTTTATAACATTGCTTCTGTCTGCGTTCTTTTCCGGTATGGAAATCGCCTTCGTGTCGAGCAACAGGATGCTTGCCGAGATGGACAAAGGCTCATCTAAACTGACCCGAAGACTTCAGACGTTCTTTTACAAGAACCCCAATGACTTTGTGAGTACGATGCTTGTGGGCAACAATATCGTGCTGGTAGTATATGGAATCTTTGTGGCAAGACTGCTTGACAACACAATCTTCAAAGGACTTGACCCGGCAATTTCTGTTACGGCAGACACTATACTCTCTACACTGGTAGTACTCTTCACAGGAGAGTTCCTGCCAAAGACATTGTTCAAAAGCAACCCCAACAAGTTCTTTTCATTCTTTGTCTTCCCGGCATACCTGTTCTATCTGCTGCTATGGCCGGTTTCACGTTTTTCCACTTTACTGTCCAAAATCCTGCTTAAAATAAGCGGAGTGAAGGTAGACAAGGACAATGATGACGGGGAGTTCTCAAAAGTAGACCTGGATTACCTCGTGCAGTCGAGCATTGACAACGCTTCCGACAACTCTCAGATTGATGATGAAGTCAGGATATTCCAGAATGCATTGGATTTCTCCGACACCAAAGTCAGGGACTGTATGGTGCCTCGCACCGAGATATGTGCAGTAGAAAAGTCGTCGTCGCTTTCAGATTTGAAAAACATATTCATAGAGAGCGGGAAATCCAAAATCCTGGTATACGACAACGACATCGACCATATCATAGGCTATATACATTCATTGGAATTATTCCGGAATCCAAATGACTGGCACAATCATATCAGGACAATGCCATTCGTTCCTGAAACCATGTCTGCCAGAAAGATGATGCAGACCTTCCTTCAGCAGAAGAAAAGCCTCGGCGTAGTCGTCGACGAGTTCGGAGGAACGAGCGGAATCATATCCCTCGAAGATATCGTAGAAGAGATTTTCGGCGACATTGAAGACGAACACGACAATTCAAATTATATAGCGCAGAAGAATTCTGATGGAACATACCTCCTCTCAGCGAGACTGGAGATAGACAAGGTGAACGACTTGTTTTCTCTCGATATTCCCGAAAGTGAGGATTACATGACCATAGGCGGCTTCATACTCCACGAATATGAAAACTTCCCTAAGTTGAATGAAGTAGTCAGAATAGGACGCTTTGAGTTCAAGATTATAAAGAATACCATGACCAAAATAGAGCTGGTACGCCTAAAAGTTATTGATTAGTCAATATTTTTGGCGCAAAATTTATTTTTGTCTTATCTTTTTTGTAATTTTGTGCGCTAAAGTGGAAATATAACATTTTCAGAACATAAAAATAATAATTAAATAAAACAAATTAATGGCAGCATTAGGAAAAATTAGAAGCCATGGCGCAATATTGGTCGGAGTTATCGGTGCCGCGCTATTGGCGTTTATCGCTGAAGAAGCTTTCCGTTCGTGTGACTCTCATAAGAATGAGAGCCGACAGCAAATCGGCGAAGTGTTAGGCGAAAAAGTCAGCATGCAGGAGTATCAGAAGCTTGTTGATGAGTTTACAAATGTATTGAAGATTACTCAGGGTCGAGACAACCTTACTGACGACGAGTTGAATCAGGTGAAGGATCAGGTTTGGCAGACATACGTGCAGAACCGTATCATCGAAGAAGAGGCCAAGAAGCTGGGGCTCACCGTAACGGACAAGGAACTTCAGAACGTTCTCGCCGCAGGTACAAACCCAATGCTTTTGCAGACTCCTTTCGTGAACCAGCAGACAGGACGCTTCGACGCCAACATGCTGAAGAAGTTCTTGACAGAATACAAGTCGGCAAAGACCACAAATCCTCAGATGGCTGAGCAGTATCAGAGCATCTATAATTTCTGGACATTCGTAGAGAAGAGCTTGAGACAGCAGATTCTTGCAAGCAAGTACCAGTCGCTTTTCGCCAACTGCTTCTTGTCAAATCCGGTATCAGCAAAGATGGCTTTCAAGGAAGATACAGAGGAGAGCAATATCCAGCTCGCTGCATTCCCATACGCCGACATCAACGATAACACCATCAAGGTTACTGATGAAGAGCTCAAGGCTAAGTATGAAGAACTGAAGCCAAGATTCAAGCAGTTCGTTGAGACACGCGACATCAAATACGTCGATGTAAAGGTAGTTGCCTCAAATGCAGACAAGGCAGAGCTGAACAAGGAATTCAAAGCCTATGAAACTGAAATCAGAGGCGTGGAAGACCCAACACAGTTCATGCACAAGACCGCTTCTTTGGTAAACTATTTGGGTATTCCTCAGACAAAGGCAGCCTTCCCATCCGACATTGCCGCAAGACTTGATTCCATGGCAGTCGGTTCAACCACAGGAGTAGTGGAGAACAAGCAGGACAACACTCTCAACATCATTCGACTGTTGTCAAAGTCTGAGTTGCCAGACTCTGTTCAGTTCCGTGCAATTCAGGTAGTAGGAGCAACTCCGGATGCCGTAAAGAAGAGTGCTGACAGCATTTACACCGCACTTGAGAACGGAGGTGATTTCGAGGCTATTGCCAAGAAATATAACCAGACTGGTGAGAAGCAATGGATAACTTCAGCACAGTATCAGAATGCGCCTTCTATGGATGCAGATACAAAGAACTACATTAACACCCTCAACACTCTTGGAGTGAATGCAATCAAGAACATATCATTGCAGCAGGGCAGTTTGATCGTTCAGGTTACAGACCGCAAGGCAATGACTTCTAAGTATGTTGCCGCTGTAATCAAGAAGGAGATCAAGTTCTCTAAGAATACATACAGCACAGCATTCAACAAGTTCAGCCAGTTCGTCAGCGAAAGTCAGACACTTCAGGCTCTCGAGAAGAATGCCGCTAAGTATGGATACCAGTTGCAGGAGCGCAACGATGTTTCTACACAGGAACATTTCGTCGCTGGCATCCATGGAACCCGTGATGCAATGAAATGGCTGTTTGATTCAGAAGACGGAAAGATTTCTCCATTATATGAGTGTGGAGACAATGACCACCTGTTGGTATTGGCTCTGACAAAGACTCACGAGAAGGGTTATCGTTCATTCGATGACAGCAAGGTGAAGGAATATCTGAAGCAGGAAGTCCTCAGAGACAAGAAGGCTGAGCAGATCATCGCCAAGGTGAAAGGAGTGAACAGCATTGCTGCTGCAAAGGCAAAGGGTGCCAAGATTGCAGAACTCAATCAGGTGACATTTGCTTCTCCAGCATTCGTAACTCTTACAGGTTCGAGCGAACCGGCATTGAGCGGAGCTGTTGCAGCTACAGCAAAGGGTAAGTTTGTCAACCACGCAGTAAAAGGACAGGCTGGTGTTTATCTCTTCCAGGTTATCAGCAAGAGCAACCGCCCAGGCAAGTTCAATGAGAAAGAGTATGAGCAGCGTCTCAAGCAGAAGGCAATGCAATATGCAGGCAATTTCATGCAGGAGCTTTATTTCAAGGCTAATGTAGTAGACAACAGATACTTGTTCTTCTAAATAAAAGATATAAATCCGATAAAAATGGCATACGATATTGTTTCGTATGCCATTTTTTTTCGTTTAAAGTCTTTTCATATGAAGTTTTTTTGTAATTTTGTAGGGTAATCTTACTTTAGAATATCGATAACTATTATATAATCTTTAAAACAAATACTTATGGTGACATTTTCTCCTAAGGATTTAGAGCAAATCTCAGAAAAAGGAATTACCCAGTCCAAGATCGAAAGACAATTGGACGAGTTTAAGACAGGTTTCCCATATCTTAAGTTGGAAGCTGCAGCAAGTGTAGGCAAAGGAATAAAGTCAATTGCTGCTGGTGACATCTCCAAATATATTGATTTGTGGAATCAATACAAGATGGGAGACAAGAAGATACTGAAGTTCGTACCTGCAAGTGGAGCTGCAAGCAGGATGTTCAAGAATCTTTTCGCCTTTCTTAGTGCCGAATATGACGCTCCGGAAACAGATTTCGAGAAAGCTTTCTTCAGCAATATTGAGAAATTCGCTTTCTATAACGTTTTAGATAAAGTTTGTAAAGAGAAAGAGAATTGCAGTATTCATGAGTTGATGGAGAAAGGCTGCTACAAGACTGTGGTTGATTACCTGCTGAATGACAAGGGGCTCGGTTACGGTCTGTTGCCGAAAGGATTGCTGCTCTTCCACAAATATGGCGGCACTCAGAGAACTCCGTTGGAAGAACATCTCGTTGAAGGTGCACTTTACGCCAACTGTAATGGTGTGGTACATCTACATTATACGGTAAGTCCAGAACACAAGAACTTGTTTGAAGACTGCGTCAATCATGTAAAAGGTGAATACGAATCTAAGTTCAATGTCAGATATTGCGTTTCTTTCTCCGTTCAGAAACCATCTACGGATACTATTGCTGTAAATCCGGACAACACTCCATTCCGTAATTCCGATGGAAGCCTTCTTTTTCGTCCAGGTGGTCACGGAGCATTGATAGAGAATCTTAATGATGTTGATGCTGATATCGTTTTCATCAAGAATATAGACAATGTAGTCCTCGATAAGTTCAAGGAAGATACCGTTACATACAAACAGCTACTTGCAGGAGTGCTCGTATCACTTCAGACAAAGGCGTTTGAGTATCTTAGACTTCTTGAGAGCGGACAATTTGATGATGACACGTTGAAAGAAATTGTAAGGTTCCTCGAGCAAGAACTATGTTGCCATAAACCAGGAATAAACGACTTGGAAGGCGCAGAACTTGTGGCATATCTTAAGAAGAAGCTTAATCGCCCGATGCGTGTATGTGGAGTAGTGAAGAATGTTGGCGAACCAGGTGGCGGACCTTTCCTCGCTTATAATAGTGATGGTACCGTCAGCCTGCAGATACTCGAGAGCAGCCAGATAGACAAAGATAATTCTGACTATACGAAGATGTTCACAGAGGGTACGCATTTCAATCCTGTTGATTTGGTTTGTGCGACAAAGGATTACAATGGGGATAAATTTAATTTGCCTGATTTCGTTGACCGTTCCACAGGTTTTATCAGCAGCAAGAGCAAGAACGGAAAGGAACTTAAAGCATTGGAACTACCGGGATTGTGGAATGGTGCAATGAGTGATTGGAATACTGTATTTGTTGAAGTACCTCTGTCAACATTCAATCCTGTGAAGACGGTAAACGATCTGTTGCGTGAGCAGCATCAGGGATAATAATCCGAAAAATACAATACTGTTTTTACAATGAAACCAATAATGGTGTGTCGCGATACGATATCTCAGACACACCATTATTATTAAGGGGATGCATCAGAAATGTGATGCATCCCCTTATCTGATCATAACGAAAATAGGAGATAAACACCAATGAATTGTGCTTACCTCCTAATCGTTTTCATTTGCTCATTATCCAAGCCATTTCACATAGCAGAAATCCTGTCTGTGTGGAAGGTTTTCATTCTTTGGATACATTCTGACACCGGTCTTGAAAGAGCCGGCTTCGTCAGCTTCTATCGTTGCTTCGAAGATATAGTTGTTGCCGTCCTTGCCAATTATGTTGAAAGGATGCTTGTTAACAACATATTCCTCTCCGTTATTGTTTGTCTTTACAACAACGACCTCCAATCCGACAGCGTCATTAAGGCCCTGCTCATCAATGACATATCTTACTTTATATGTCTCGCCGGTAACCATTCCTGTTGATGGGATGTCGGTTTCTTTTGAAACTACATTGATAGAATCCCAACGCTCGGCCACGGTTTCCTTCCACTGGGCAATCTCTTTGGCGAGACTGTAGTTGTTGCTTTCAAGCTTGTGGAAACGCTTTGCCTCCTTGCAGTAGAACTTGTCGTAATAGTCGTCAAGCTGTCTCTTCATTGTGTAATGAGGAGCAATCTGAGCGATAGAGTTCTTGATTACTTTTATCCAGCCTTCGCTGTAGTTCTTCTCTCCCTTGTTGTAGTACAGAGGAATGATTTCGTTCTCAAGAAGACCATATATAGTGGCAGCATCGAGCTGATCCTGATAGCCTTGGTTCTTGTATGTGCGCTTCTCTGTGAGAGCCCATCCTGCACCTTCTCTGTAGCCTTCAAGCCACCAGCCGTCGAGGACGGAAAGGTTTACGACTCCGTTCATCTCTGCTTTCTCTCCAGAGGTGCCAGATGCCTCAAGTGGTCTGGTTGGAGTATTCATCCAGATGTCAACACCGGATACGAGTCGTCTAGCCAGACGCATGTCGTAGTCTTCGAGGAAAATGATTTTGCCCAAGAACTCTGGGCGCTGCGAAATCTCGTAGATTTTCTTGATAAGTCCCTGTCCTGCACCATCTGCCGGATGAGCTTTACCAGAGAACAGGAATTGTACCGGGTGCTCAGGGTCGTTGACAATCTTTGAAAGGCGGTCAAGATCTGTGAACAACAAGTGTGCTCGTTTATAAGTGGCGAAACGGCGGCAGAATCCTATCATCAGAGCATTAGGGTTGATTTTCTCCAGAAGTGATACCACTCTTGATGGGTCACCCTGGTTCTTCAGCCACGTTTCACGGAACTTCGAACGGATATAGTCTGTAAGCTTCTTCTTCAAAGCCATGCGGGTATCCCAGATCACATCATCCGGCACGTTGTAGATATTTTGCCAGATTTTTTCGTTGCTCTGGTCGCTCATGAATGTCTCGTCGAAGTACTGGGCATAAAGCTTGCGCCATTCTGTAGCTGCCCATGTAGGGAAGTGTACACCATTTGTAACGTATCCCACATGATTCTCTTCCGGATAGTATCCGTTCCAGATGTTGTTGAACATCTTCTGGCTTACCCATCCGTGCAGTTTGCTCACACCGTTCACTTCCTGACATGTGTTGCATGCAAACACAGACATACAGAATCTCTCGCTGTGATCATCAGGGTTGTTGCGTCCCATACCGATGAACTCATCCCATGTTATGCCTAGCAGCTGTGGATAGCCGCCCATATATTTTCCGAAGAGAGCCTCGTCGAAATAGTCGTGACCTGCCGGTACCGGTGTGTGAACAGTATAAAGAGAAGAAGCTCTTACGAGTTCCATGGCCTGGTTGAATGTCAGTCCTTCTTTCACGTAGTCGCAAAGGCGCTGCAGGTTACAGAGGGCAGCGTGGCCTTCATTGCAATGGTAGATGTCCTTCTTGATGCCAAGTTTCTTCAGCAAAAGGATACCACCCATACCCAGGAGAATCTCCTGCTTCAGTCTGTTCTCCCAATCGCCACCATAGAGTGAGTGGGTGATAGGGCGGTCGAATTCAGAATTCAGCTCATTGTCTGTATCAAGGAGATACAAAGGCACGCGGCCTACGTTTACTCTCCATACATAGGCGTGAACGTTGTAATTCATATAAGGCACATCAATTACCAACGGTTCTCCGTTTTCGTCGAGCTGACGTACGATAGGCAGAGAATTGAAGTTCTGTGCGTCATAATTTGCAATCTGCTGTCCGTCCATGCTCAACGACTGCTTGAAGTATCCGTATCTGTAGAGGAAGCCAACACCACACATGTTGACGTTGCTGTCGGAAGCCTCTTTCATATAGTCACCGGCAAGCATTCCCAAACCGCCAGAGTAGATTTTCAGTACCTGGTTGATACCGAATTCCATGCAGAAATATGCAACTGACGGACGTTTGCTGTCTGGTTTTACGTTCATATATTTGTGGAACAACGCATAAACGTCCTTCACACGCTTCATCAGAGCCTTGTCTTTCACAATCTCTTCTTTCCTCTCGTAGCTCAACTGCTCGAGAAGCAATACAGGATTGTGTCCAACTTCTTCATAAAGTTCTTCATCAAGGCTTCTCCACAAGTCGCGTGCCTCGTAGTTCCATGCCCACCACATGTTATGAGCCAACTCGTCCAGGCATTTCAGTTGCTCAGGGAGTTTTGATTTCACTGTCACCTCTTTCCACTGGGGAGCATTGACATGATCTGCTTTAATTTTCATTTTAGTTAATATTAGGTTCTAATCTGTTTATTTAATTCAAATTATTTTTCCTTTGTTCTGCTTTATTGAGTGCGAAGTCATACGCGATATAATAATTCTCTATGAATTCCTTCCAAAGAGCCTTTTTGGAAAGATTGTATGCGTTTGACCTTGCTCTTTTCACTTCTGTCGGAGTGAAATTAGAGAATTTGATTATAGTTTCCTTTATGCGGTCTGCTACTTCAGAGTAGTTGTAGTCAGTTCTGTGTACTACTTTCACACCATCTTCAATCTCGCAGTATCTGCCTTTTTCTGCATTAGCCCAAAGTCCGAAGCCTGCAAGATCTGTTGTTATGCATGGCACTTTGAATGCTATGGCCTCAAGAGGGGTATATCCCCATGGCTCATAGTAGGATGGATAGATACACAAGTCGTTTCCGAGGATGATGTCATAGTATGGAATGTTCAATATTCCGTCATTGCCGTCTAAATAGCATGGCAAGAAGATAAGCTTCACTTTATCTTCATTTCTGTTCTGCATATCGAGATATTTCAGCATTCCCAACACATTGTCGTGGCTCATGTTGTGTAGCCAATGGGTAATCATAGGCACATCCAGCGGTGTGTCATATTTCTTTCCCGATTCCAACCGTTCTATCAAGTCTTGTCTTGGTTCTCCACACCACCCCGGAACTTCTATGAAGGCAAGAACGGTTTTCTTCATGCCGTTGTCT
This sequence comes from Prevotella sp. CAG:592, assembly GCF_000436015.1. Classification (NCBI taxonomy): domain Bacteria; kingdom Pseudomonadati; phylum Bacteroidota; class Bacteroidia; order Bacteroidales; family Prevotellaceae; genus Prevotella; species Prevotella sp. CAG:592. The sequence goes on from NZ_FR892594.1 coordinate 32,728, forward strand.
CTCAGAAGCCTGTTCAATGCTTCTATGTAAACGTCAACGCCTTTGTTCCTGAATTCATATCTTCCGCTTGTCGATACAATCAGCGTATCGTCGTCAAGTTGAGTGCCGAGTAGAGCGTTTGCTACCTGTAGGGCTTTCTTGCGTGCTGCAGCCCGTTTCTTTGTGAAAAATGCCCCTTTGGGTATGAAGTCGTCTTCGAAGCCGTTAGGCAGTATGACATCCGCGGGCTTGTCGAGAAGTTCTTCGCATTCCTTGCCGGTTATCTCGCTTACTGTTGTAAAGCAGTCTACGTTGTGTGCCGTCTGCTTCTCTATGGAATGCTTGCTCTGAACGTTCAGTTCTTCTGCCATCTGGTCTCCATTATAGGCAAAGAGATAATCGTAAAGTGGTTTGTTGTTTCCTGCGATGCTTCTTCCGATGCTCGTGGCATGTGTAGTGAATATGGTTGCTATCTGCGGCAGATGCTTCTTTATGTATAGCAGTCCCAATCCTGTCATCCACTCGTTTCCGTGGTATATGACCTTGTCTTTCTTTCCGAGATATTTGTTGTAGAAGCTTTCCACCACCTTTGCAGCGGCATATGAGAACATAGAAGCTTCATCATAGTCGCCATATGCATGAAGGCTGTCCACTTTGAAATCTTCCCAAAGTTGTGTATAAATGGTGTTCTTGTCTTTGTAGTATATGTTGAAATCCACCAGAATGGCTATTGGATTTCCCGGGATTGTCCATCTTCCCGTTCTGATTCTGAGACCGTCTTTTTCTGCTTCATTTCTCCAATCTGGAAACAGCGAAAGGTCTTCTTTGAAATAAGGACATGTTTTTTCTTGCCAACAATCAGGACCGATGAAAATGATTCTGTCCTTGAATTTCTTTTGTAGAGTATTGGCTCTTGTCGATAATACGGCATAGATACCGCCAACTTTGTTGCATACTTCCCAGCTTGACTCAAAAATGTAGTCAGGGATTGTTTGGTTTGTATTCATAGATTGTTTGGTTTGTATTCATACTCAAATTGCAATTGTATTCTCTGCAAAGATAGCATGAAGGTGCCAAAACTACAATTTTTATTGTTTCCTAATTTGTAATTTGTGTGTCTTTATTGATTTGTGATAATTCTTTATTCATATTATCTGTTCTGAATGCTTCATATTCGTGTGTTCGGAACAGATGACATGAATATCATACCGGTTTTTTCCAAAATGCATTTGTAATGTCTTTGAGTTCAAAATCATTGTCGATTTTGTAAAGCCGCTGGTTGGTTGTCTTCTCTTTCAGCCCGCCGAGATGCTTCAGGTATGGACCTATCTTGATATAGTCGAAATGGCGGTTTTCTATTTGGCTTGAGATTCTTGTCCTTCCGCTATACCAACCTACATGAAGGTCGTGGTGGTTCTTTTTGATATATCTTGCCAATGAGTTGATGCGTGACGGTTCGGAGTCGCCACCCATCAGGCAGATGCATGTTATGTCGCTTCCGTATTCTTTCACGAAACCGTCTATGGCTTTTTCGTCGAGTGGAGTGCCTGTGTCTGTCCACAGATAGTTGCTGTGGCAGCCAGGGCAATGGCAGGGGCAGTTGGAAATGTTTATCGAGAGAGTTACTTCATCGGGGATTTCCTGGAACACAATTCCGCAGTTGACGTATTTCAGCATTGCTTGTTTTGTTTGATAAGATTTCATATTATATCGCATCAATCCTGCAAGCATCTTTGATATTGCTTGCAGAACTGATGCTGACGTTATGGCTGTTTTGTGGATTATTTCCTTTAGTCCTCCTTGCTGAGAGCGTTTTTGCCGGCATAGAATCTTCTGCCTGCCTCTTCCTGTCTTGCGGCAGAGAAATTGCTGACGCGCTTGAGGTAGCCGATGATTCTTGTCATGTAGTCCACGTTCTTGCTATGGCAATGTGGGCACTCCTTGAGATAGCGCTTGTCTATGTATCCGCAGTCGTTGCAGATGGTGTTCGGGATGTTGAACGTGAAGTAGTTGCATCCTTCTTTGGCAGCAACGCGCAGTAGCTGTCTGTATTGGGCTTTTGAGAGATGCTCGTCCAGGTTCATGTGTAGTGCAGAACCGCCTGTAAGGTGTTCTATATATGGGGCTCCATGCATCTTGAACTTGTCGATTATGTTCAGCGATTCGTCTTCCACGATGTAGAAATAGCTGTTGTAGCAGTCGCGTGGCACGAAGTATCCGTCTTCGCGGTCCCATTTGGCGTGTTTCACTCCTACGTTTTCTGCTGGAATCATTTCGCAATTGAAGAGCACATCCTTGGTGCGATACTTTTTGTTGTATTCTTCCACGATTCCAAGCACACCCTGCACAAAGCTCAGATAGTCTGGATTGTCTGTGATCTGCAGTCCGAGGAATTCAGCTGCTTCTACGAGTCCGTTGACTCCGATAGTGAGATACTGTCTGCTCATATTTATGTATCCGGCATCAAAGAGTGGGAGCATTCCGTGCTTTTGGAATTCTTTGAGATTCTCGTTGTATGCCAATTGCACTTTATGTGTCAGGTCAACTATTTCGGCAAGATATTCCTTGTAGTCAATTTTGTGGTTCACAGCGTATTGGATACATCTGTTCAAGTTTATCGTCAGTACGCTTTTAGAACCAGTAGACACTCCTCCTGCTCCAAGCGTGTAGCTGAAACCGTTGTCCTGGATCTCATTTCTCAGTCGGCAGCAAGAGCTTAGCGAGTCTGCATTGTCGCTCATATATGTGAAGAATGAGTGGCCTTCAGAATACATTTCTGCCGTGATGTCTCCCCATTCCTTGTCGAGCACGTCCTTGCCGTCGGAAAGAAGAGCCATTGTCTCTACAGGGAATGTGAGTACGGTTTTGGTTCTTTCCTTGTTGAACCATTTCATGAATCGTTTCTGCAGCCAGCTTAGTCCGTTCCAGTCAGGTCTGCTTCCGTCTGGGAAGAAGAATTCTCCGAAGAGACTCTCGAAGTATGGTTTGTCATAATATGCTATGTTCCAGAATACAGCCTGATAGTTTCTTGCGCCTGTAGGCTGGTTGATGGAGTATACAATCTGTTCGAAACAGTCGGTGATTATCTTGTCGATGGTGCGCTTTTTAAATGAGAGGTCAACCACTTTGTCCGCTTCCTTCCAGTAGTCTTTGCCGTATTCCAGCCCTATGAAATAGTTCAGGTACATCAGAAATTCCGGTGTTGCGCAGGCTCCGCTCAGCATGCTCGACACCATGAATACCATGTTTACGAATCCGCCGCAGAATGACTTCAGGTTGGTCGGTGCTGTGGAGTTGCCGCCTATGGATGTTGTTCCTCCGATAAGCCATGGGTACATGGTTATGGATGCACAATAGTTTGCCAGGCTCGTTTCGTCGTTCTTGTATATGAAGTGGTGTGTAAGCAGGTCAATATACTTGTCTGAAAGTTCTTTGCCGTACATCTTCTTTATCCTGTCGGTCAGGAGTCTTCTGTTCAGTCGTATGAAACTTGATTTTGGTAGCTCTCCGATGAGTGTCGCGATGTTTTTGTGCTCCACGTTGGCATTGGCGTCATATTTCGATCCCGTTGCGGCATTTGAGGCCTTGCAATACTCCGACAGGAACTTCAGCTTGTCCATTGTCTCGCGGTCTTCGGTGTGTTTCTGTCTGTATAGCATGAAGCTCTTTGACACCTTGTAATAACCTTCCTTCATGAGAGACTCTTCCACCTGGTTCTGGATGTCTTCAACTGTGATTCCTTCATGAATATCAAGATTTGCAATTATTTTGGAAATGCAGCCGAGGTCTGCTGGTTCGTTAACTGAGTTGAACGCTTTGATTATCGCGCTCATTATCTTGTCGAGACTGAATCTTTCTTTGGACCCGTCTCGTTTGGTGATAGTGAAGTTCTTGATTTCCATGATGTTATGTGTAAATTTTGTTTTATATGATTGTTGTTCTTGTTCCTGTTTATCCATGAATTCTTGTTTCAGCTTTTAAACTTCCGTTTACCTGAAGTTTTCCGTTTTGGATAACTTTTTTATTTTGCCTGCTGTAAAAGTTTTCCGTTTTGGTTAACTTTTAGATATCGCTCACGTAGAAAGTTTTCCGTTACTTGTTTTGAATTCAGTGGTGCAAAGATATGAAAAATCGTATAGGCGACAAAGACTTTTCATATAAAAAAACGGGCTCTTGAGTTTTATTTGATGTGGCCGTTTGTACACGTTGCCGTTTATTGTTGACTGTCAACGGCTTAATCGTTTTCTTTTGATTATAGGTTCGTAAATATGCTGTTTATGTTGTGTAAACCAGCCTTTTCTTGTACGTAAATGGCTTGCTTTCGTTTCGTAAACGGCAAGTTGTGCAACCTGTTGGTCCCTATAGAGATTTCTCTCGTGTCGTCTTATGTTGCATTCTTCGTCTGACATATCGCCACAGTTGTGCCAATGCGGTTGACGGTGTATGGTCTGCCGGATTGAAGAATGATGCCGTGTGTTGGCAATGATTACATCTTGCGTTCCTTTTGTCTTATGCAGATGGTCTGATACATATAATATAATGTGTATACCTCAAAGAGTGTAACGCATATTTTCACCATACCGCTGAAAGTGGATACCCCGAAAAGCAGCGGATAGAAATATGCAGGCAAATCAGGTGCGTCATTGTATGATGAAACTCCGATTGCGGAGTAGTTGTGAGCTGTTGTGAGAATATAGTTTGGCAGACATACGAAAGTCTGGAATATTATGACGCACAATTCCCCAAGGGCAATGGTGGTGAAGATGAATCCCCAGCGTCGGAATCCCGTGGAATAGGATTTCCATAATGACCTGTATAGTTTCCTTTCCGGTTCCATGATATATTGCGTAAACGCAAATGCCAATGGTAGGGAGAATATCAAAAGTATCGGTGACAAGGCGACAGGGACCGACAATGCGTTTAGAAGCGGAATGCTGTCGGGGTTTTTGCCCTTCACAATGCAGAAGTATATGCATAGGATGCTCAGCAACAAAAAGACGATGAGGAAACCTGCGCTTACCGGCAGTGTCTTCAATTGCCTGGTGAAGTTCCATTTTAGTCCTCTGCCGTTTATGGTTGCAAACATCTTGCTGCTGATTGTCAGGTAGGTGGCCAATACCATTATAGCCAGCATGAACAACGAAAGCGGGTGGAAATCAAAGCCGACATACATTACACCGGGCGTCAGATACTCAGTCCATACTCCAATCGCACCCTGCATTAACGCAAGGAACAAGAACAGTTTCCAGTTGGCTTTCGTCAGAGGCCAAATGGTCTTTCGTGTGGTTCTGAAGGCGTCGGATACACAAGAACGGTAACTTCTTCTTTTGAAATCGTTGTATAACTCTTTGTCGTTGTTCATATCGTTTCTTAATGTTTAATTATTGCAAAGGTAATAATAATAACAAAGAATTTGCTTCTTTGTTGTCGACAAAATTCATTATCTTTGCATTATAAAATCAAATTTTGGATTTGTTGGCTGAATATAGTATTTGGCTTTGCACTATTAAGTATAGTTCAGAAATTAGTTCTTATGAAGCATATAAAATGGGGCTTTATCGGATGTGGCGAGGTGGTCGAGAAGAAATCCGGGCCGGCATTCAGTAATATAGAAGGATCGGAAGTGGTTGCCGTAATGTGCAGGACAGCATCAAGGGCGAGGGCTTTCGCATCAGCCCATAATATAAAGAGGTTTTATACTGATGCCCAGGAATTGATCGACGATCCGGAGGTGAATGCCATCTATGTTGCCACTCCTCCTTCGAGCCACGCCACATATGCGATCATGGCCATGCATGCAGGCAAGCCAGTATACGTGGAAAAGCCGCTTGCCGCAAGCTACGACGACTGCGCCCGCATCAATAGAGTGAGCGAGCAGACTGGTGTGCCTTGCTATGTGGCATATTATCGCAGGTATCTTCCATATTTCCAGAAGGTGAAAGAACTAGTGAACAGTGGTGAATTAGGCAAGATCGTCAATGTTCAAGTAAGACTGTCGAACCCTCCACGCAAATTCGATGCGGAAAAGGGCACAGAACAGCCCTGGCGTATACAGCCGAAGATTTCAGGAGGTGGCTATTTCTATGACATGGCCCCTCATCAGCTTGATCTTCTGCAGGAGTTATTCGGAGTGATAGTGGATGCTGATGGCATATGCTCGAACATGGGCGGCCTGTATGAGGCGGAGGACAGCGTAAGCGCATGCTTCAGATTTGAAAACGGACTGCCGGGAAGCGGCTCGTGGTGCTTTGTCGGTCATGAATCTGCAAAAGAAGACAGAATTGAGATAGTGGGAGAAAACGGCACGTTGAGCTTTTCGGTCTTCGACTACAAGCCCATTTCGCTCATCTCCAGAATGGGAGAGTCTACGATTTCCGTCGTCAATCCTGCTTATGTGCAGGAGCCACTTGTGAAATGTGTAGTCGAAAGCCTTCAGGGAAAGGGCGTCTGTTCTTGTACCAGTGTTTCAGCAACGCCCGTCAATTGGGTGATGGACAGGATTCTGGGTAAATTCTGAACGCTAACGGATTCTTGCGCTTATGAGATTACTGTTCCTGATGATACTTATGTCAATTTCCATTTCGAAGATGAAAGCTTCTTCGGAGTGTGGCGTGCCATTGCATCAAGACTCGTTGAGCCGGACCTGCGACACGGTGCGTAGCGCCAGGAAAACCGACTTTCTCCATTCTGTAGGCAATTTCTTTACGCGTATCTTCCGTGGGTTCAATGATATAGATACGGCTTATATCGAACCGCAGCATTACAATTACACTTTCATGATGCAGAACACGAATACCTATGAGGAATACACACTGAAGAGCAAATCCGGGCAAAGCGTGACGTTCGCTCCTAAACCGACGATAAAGGTCGGTCCGTATATTGGCTGGAGGTGGTTCTTCATCGGTTATACTTTTGACGTGGACAACTTTGCCGGAGGCGGCAACAAGAAGGAGTTTGATTTAAGTCTGTACAGTTCCCTGCTCGGGCTAGACCTTTACTATCGCAAGTCTGGTGACAATTACAGGATAATCTCAACCAACGTGTTTGGTGACAAGGGACGCGAATCGTTCAGGAAAGTGGCATTCAGCGGAATAAACTCAAGCATCAAAGGCTTCGACGTGTATTATATCTTCAACCATAAGAAATTCTCATATCCGGCAGCATTCAGCCAGAGTACATGTCAGAAAAGGAGCTGCGGCTCACCACTTGTGGGCGTAGGATACACATCTCATTCCATATCACTTGATTATGAAGAGCTTGAGAAGGCGCTGCAGACTTACGGCAAGACCCATTTCGGCATGTCGGAGGATGAAGTGGCACTCGACAGCGGATTGATGTTCCGTAATGTGAAATACAGTTCTATTTCCGTTTCCGGAGGATATGCCTACAACTGGGTGTTTATGAAGAATTGTCTCTTCTCGGCGTCTCTGTCGCTTGCAATAGCATATAAAGAGTCAGAGGCCGACCAGTCTTCGGCTGACGACAGGAAGCTTAAGGCGTTTAATTTCAACAACTTCAATCTCGACGGAATCGGTCGCTTCGGAGTGGTGTGGAACAACAAGAAATGGTATGTCGGGGCAAGTTCGGTGTTGCATACATACAATTACAAAAAAAGCCGTTTCTCTTCAAACGGCTACTTCGGTTCGTTCAACATATATGCCGGAGTTAACTTCGGAAAGAAAAGAGAGTATAAATAAAACACAATTGATATTATGAAAAAACTAACACTACTGTTGATGCTGGCTCTCTCCTTCAGCCAATCGGCATTGTCACTGCAATACAGCAAAGCCGACAGTCTGAAAGTAGTCAGACTATTCCTTCAAGCTGATAGTCAGAAGTTCAACAACATCCAAGAGCGCACACTGTTTTTTGCAAGAAAGCTGATAGGAATACCATACGTGGCAAGCACCCTGGAGGTGAACCGGAAGGAGCAGCTTGTAGTAAATCTCAGACAACTCGACTGCACTACATTTGTTGAGAATTCGCTTGCTTTGGCGCTGACCCACCAGTCGGGGAAAAAGACATTCAGGGAATTCTGCAAAAAACTTCAGACGCTGAGATACAGAGGAGGCAAGGACATAAGCTATATCGGAAGGCTGCATTATTTTACAGAATGGATAGAAGACAACACAAGGCTCGGAATCTGCAAGGAAATACAGTCGCCTAATCCTCCGTTCACAATGATACAGCATGTCAGAGTTGATTACATGTCAAGGCATTCTGATAAATATCCGATGTTGTTCAACAACAGCTTCAATCGCGCAGGAATATCTAAGATGGAGAAAGCCATAAGCGGCAAGAGTTACAGGTATATCCCCAAATCGCAGGTGAAGAACACTAGACTGCTGCGCTCAACTATAAAAAATGGCGATATAATCGCGATAATCACCAACAAGAGCGGACTTGACACTCAGCATATCGGCTTCGCTGTATGGCATAAGGACGGACTGCATCTGCTCAATGCCTCCAGCATACACCACAAGGTGGTAGAAGAGCCGATGCTCCTGTCTGCATATCTGGCAAAGCGAAAGACGATGCCAGGCATCAGAATCATCAGACTGAAAAATTAACCTGTTGCCAGGAACTTATCAAGACCAGGCAAAATGGTATCAATACTGTGAAAAACAGGTTAAACCTGACTAAAATGGGAATATATTTTTCCAATTACAAATAATATTTAGTATTTTTGCAAAATAAACAATGTATTATATATGACACTTGTAATAGTATCAATTCTTATAATAGGTTATGTGCTGATTTCCACAGGATGGATGACCAATGTCAACAGGGCCGCAGTGGCCGTGTTCATGGGAACTGTCGGGTGGGTCTTGTATATCTGTTATGGAACAGATTTCGTGTTGGCACAACATCCTCGTGAATATTCCGATTTCCTTATGGGGGTAGCGCCAAACCCTGAAAACGTTAAGCATTTCATTTCGCAGAACATTTTTCTTGACTATGTTGGCAGGGGAGCGGAGATAGCCTTGTTCCTGTTGGCCACGATGTCGATAGTGGAGATTCTGAACAACAACGGATGCTTTGACTTCCTGACGGAATTGCTTTATACGAGAAGCAGCAAGAAGATGTTGTGGCTTATCTCTATCGTGACCTTTGTCATTTCGGCAAATCTCGACAACTTGACGACAACGACGATGATGCTGGTCATCATTCACAAGATATTGGCAAACAGAAGGCAGAGAATGCTTTATGGCAGCGCGGTGATAATAGCTGCCAACTGTGGCGGCGCCCTGACGGTGATTGGTGATCCGACAGGTCTTGTGTTATGGAATATAGGAGCTGTGGACGCATCTGATTTTTCTATGTATCTCGCCTTGCCGTGTCTAGTGTCAATGGCTTTGCCGGTATGGTGGTTGGGAAGACAGTTGCCGGAGCGTGTCGAAACACAAGGCTTTGCCATTCCTTATCGCGGGGACGACACCAATCTGAACAGATGGCAACGAATGCTCATGCTGTTTCTCGGTATAGGGGGATTATGGTTTATTCCGACATTCCATAATATCACAAAACTGAGTCCGTTCCTCGGGGCATTGTGTGTTCTTTCGCTGTTGTGGGTGGTGAACGAAATATTCAACCGCAGACTCATGGATGTTGACAAGATGATTCAAAGAAGGATTCCTCGCGTGTTGCAGTATGGCGTCATCCAGATGGTGCTCTTTGTACTCGGCATCATGTTTGCCGTCGGTGTCGTAGTGGAAACAGGTGCCGTTTCAACATTGGCCCAATGGATAGACGACAATGTGCATAACGTCTGGATTCTGGGAATCGTTTCAGGATTCTTCGGCTCAGTGTTAGACACTTTTGCCACGTCCATGTCATTTGTTTCATTGCATCCGGTAGTGGATGTGGCAAACCTTGGCTTGTGGGCAGATTCTGATTATGTGGGAGACTTTGTCAGAAATGGTGTCTATTGGAAAATAATAGCATATTGCAGTGCTATGGGAGGTAATATGCTGCTGATAGGATCTGTCAGCGGACTGGCCCTCATGAAGATGGAACGGATACGGCTTGGCTGGTATCTGCGAAACGTAGGCTGGATATGCTTTGTTGCATGGCTGATAGGATTGGCAATAATGTGGGGTACGACATTCATATACTAAAGAACCGTTCTGCACATTCCTTGTATTGAGATAAACTTTTGAAATTTAATAGGTATATATATTTGAGTTATGAAGATTAAGACAATTGGTGTACTTACCTCAGGAGGTGACGCTCCGGGTATGAATGCTGCTATACGTGCCGTGACACGTGCCGGTATCAGCAATGGTTTTAAGATCAAAGGAATCTTCCGTGGTTATGATGGCTTGATTAACAACGAGATTAAAGATTTCACGACTGAAAACGTAAGTGGCATAATCAATCGTGGCGGTACAATCCTCCGTACTGCAAGAAGCAGCGAGTTTGAGACCCCGGAAGGCAGGAAGAAAGCATACGAGAATATGCGCAGCAATAACATAGACGCATTGGTCGTAATCGGAGGTAACGGTTCTCTGACAGGTGCCAAAATATTTGCTGAAGAATATGATGTCTGTTGCATAGGACTGCCTGGAACAATCGACAATGACCTGTATGGAACCGATTCCACAATCGGCTACGACACGACACTCAACACAATTGTGGAATGTGTGGATAGAATCCGAGATACCGCCGTTAGCCATGAGCGTATCTTCTTTGTTGAAGTCATGGGGCGCGATGCTGGCTTCCTGGCTCAGAACAGCGCAATCGCAAGTGGGGCAGAGGCAGCCATCATTCCTGAAGACTCAACGGATGTCGACCAGCTGGCACGTTTCATGGAGCGTGGAATCAGAAAGAGCAAGCGTAGCTGCATAGTAATCGTAAGCGAAAGCCCCAAATGCGGAGCTTTGTATTATGCAGACCGCGTGCATAAGGAATTTCCTGACTACAATGTGCGAGTGTCAATACTCGGCCATTTGCAGCGAGGAGGAAGCCCTTCTGCACACGACCGCATCCTTGCCAGCCGCACAGGTGTTGGTGCTATAGAAGCTATCATGCAGGGACAGAGGAATCTTATGGTTGGAGTCAGAAACAACGAGATTGTATATGTCCCCTTCCTTGACGCTATCCGTTCAGACAAACCATTCGACAAGAAACTCATAACAGTATTAGATGAGTTGAGTATATAAACTTGCAGATTTGTTATTGGCATGAATTCGGCATACCCCAAGATTCAATTCTTGAGGTATGCTATAACGAATATTCTTTAAAATCTTAGTTTTAAATGCATTATATCGAAAACGCTAATTTGATAGCGTGATTCGTTTAGGAAAGAAAATGCCTTAAACGTAATAAGAAAACGATATTTAATGCCAAAAATATTGTGAGATTAAAAATATTTGTTATTTTTGCAGACGGGAAAAAGGAAAGGACTTTTTTGAAAACAAATTAGGTACACATATTCTGATGTTAAGCTTCTCTTTATGTGCACTTTCTGGAAACGAAAAACTAATATTTAAAAATATAAAGATATGTCACAAGTAATTGGTCGAATTTCTCAGATTGTCGGACCTGTTATCGATGTATATTTCGATACCAAGGGAGAAGATCCGGAGAAGGTGTTGCCAAAGATTCACGATGCATTGAAAGTAAAGCGTCCGGATGGCAGAGAACTTGTTATCGAAGTTCAACAGCATATCGGCGAAGATACTGTACGCACCGTGGCTATGGACAATACAGATGGCTTGCAGAGAGGATTGGAAGCGATACCGACAGGATCACCTATCCTTATGCCGGCAGGTGAGCAGATTAAAGGAAGAATGATGAATGTAATAGGTCAGCCTATTGATGGTATGAAGACACTTGACATGGACGGAGCCTATCCTATTCATCGCGAACCTCCTAAGTTCGAAAACTTGTCCACCCACAAAGAGATGCTCGCTACGGGAATCAAAGTGATCGACCTTCTTGAACCATATATGAAAGGCGGTAAAATCGGACTCTTCGGTGGAGCAGGAGTTGGAAAGACCGTACTTATCATGGAGCTGATCAATAATATCGCCAAGGGACACAATGGATATTCTGTGTTCGCTGGAGTAGGAGAGCGCACCCGTGAGGGTAATGACCTTATCCGAGACATGCTTGAATCAGGAGTTATCCGTTATGGCGAAAAATTCAAGAAAGCCATGGAAGAAGGCAAATGGGATCTGAGTCTCGTAGACAAGGAGGAACTCAAGAAAAGCCAGGCAACCCTTGTCTACGGTCAGATGAATGAGCCACCTGGCGCACGTGCTTCCGTTGCTCTTTCCGGACTGACAGTAGCTGAGGAATTCCGTGACCATGGAGGTAAGGACGGAGAAGCTGCCGATATTATGTTCTTCATCGACAACATCTTCCGCTTTACACAGGCAGGTTCAGAGGTATCGGCATTGCTGGGACGTATGCCTTCGGCTGTAGGTTATCAGCCAACTCTTGCCAGTGAGATGGGAGCGATGCAGGAACGCATTACCTCTACAAAGAAAGGTTCCATTACTTCTGTCCAGGCTGTTTATGTGCCTGCAGACGACTTGACCGACCCGGCGCCGGCTACAACATTTACTCACCTTGATGCAACGACTGAGTTGAACCGTAAAATTACGGAGTTGGGAATTTACCCGGCTGTTGATCCGTTGGGATCTACTTCCAGAATACTTGATCCGCTGATTGTCGGCAAGGAACATTATGAGTGTGCCCAAAGAGTAAAGCAAATTCTCCAGAAATATAAGGAACTTCAGGATATCATCGCTATTCTTGGTATGGACGAGTTGTCGGATGACGACAAGCTCACCGTAAACAGGGCACGCCGCGTTCAGCGTTTCCTCTCACAACCATTTACCGTAGCCGAGCAGTTTACGGGTATTCCTGGAGTGATGGTTCCTATAGAGGAAACCATAAAGGGCTTCAATATGATTCTCGACGGAAAGGTTGATGACCTGCCAGAGCAGGCATTCCTCAATGTCGGAACCATAGAAGATGCAATAGAGAAGGGTAAGAAACTGCTTGAGGCTGCTAAAGGCTAAAGGCTAAAATGTTGCAATATGGGTTTAGAATTAAAAATCGTCTCTCCCGAGAAAGTGGAGTATGAGGGAAAAGTGGATAGAGTCATAGTGCCCGGCACCGTCGGACTGTTTGAGATTCTTGAAAACCACGCTCCCATCATTTCCACACTTGAGAAAGGACGGGTGATATATCACGATTCAGAAGGGGAACACGAACTCAATGTCTCAATGGGATTTGTGGAAGTACAGAAAAATATCGTCAATATTTGTGTTGAACTTTAACAAGCTAGCATAATATATGTTGAATACAAGAGATGTGGAAAAGGCTTGTCGGCGTTATTTCGTGCAGGGAATTCTTATTACAGCGTTCCTTTCATTGATAGTCGTGGCATTATACATACAGTTTCCAGAGTGGAACTTGATTGCGCCGATGATAATGACCGACATATTCTCTCTGACAGTCTGCATTGCAGAAGCTTTGGTGTTGCGCATTGTAGCAAAACACGGCACGGAGAATCTGCACAATTTCTTCACCGCAGCTACGGGCTTACGCATGTTTCTCGCATTGTTCACCCTGACAGGGTGCTACCTCGTTGAGGGGCGTGATGCCATGCTGCCTTACTGCGTTGTATTCATGTCGTTCTATTTTGTATTTCTTATTCACCATTCAGTGTTCTTCACTCGTGTATTGAATTCTCACGCCAAGTGTGACAAAGAAAAATAAACATTTTTATATGAAACGATTAAGGTCATTATTAATCCTCGTTGCTTTTGCCTTGATGCCTTTGTTGGCTTTTGCTACAAACGAAGGTGGAGAGAAAAGTGAAGGACTCGACATACCGAAAGTCGTGCTTGAGCACCTTTCCGACTCTTACGAATGGCATATCGCCACTTACGAGGGAAAGCACTTGAGCATTCCGTTGCCGATTATCGTGCGGAATTCCGCTACGGGAGACTGGTTCGTAGGTACGGCGGAAAGTCTGCCTGAACCTTTCTTCTTTGACGAAGCCCACCATGGCAAGATTTACGAGAAGATGCCTGACGGCACAACGGAACGTCCGCTCGATCTGAGTATCACCAAGACTGTAGCTCAGATATGGATTGTGGTCTTCGTAATGTTAGCCGTATTCCTGTCCTGTGCCCGCTGGTACAAGAATCGTGACGAAAAGAGCGAGGCGCCGGGTGGATTCGTAGGCATGATGGAGATGTTCGTGATGATGATTTACGAAGATGTGGCAAAGGCGTCCATCGGAGAGAAACATTTCCGTCCTTACGCACCATATCTGCTCACCGTGTTCTTCTTCATCCTGACCACCAACCTTCTTGGCTTGCTACCGGTCTTCCCTGGTGGTGCCAATGTAACAGGAAATATAAACATCACGTTCTTCCTCGCTTTTTGTTCAATGGTGGTAATCAACCTCTTTGGAAACAAGGAGTACTGGAAGGACATTTTCTGGCCAGAAGTGCCAGTGTTCCTGAAAGCATATCCAGTACCGCTTATGCCAGTAATAGAGTTCTTTGGCGTCTTTACTAAGCCATTCGCTTTGATGGTCCGTCTCTTCGCCAATATGATGGCAGGCCACGCAATCATTCTGAGCTTCACTTGTGTGATATTCCTCGGATGGTCGATGGGAGTAGGCTATGGCATAGGACTCAACTTCGTGAGCGGAATAATGATGCTTTTCATGAATGCTCTGGAATTGCTCGTGGCATTCGTCCAGGCATACGTCTTCACCCTCTTGAGTGCTGTCTTTATCGGACTTGCCCACAAGGAGGAGGAGTAAAAGCCTCTTTTATGAGGTGTGACAAATAAAAATTAGAGTTAAACAAGAGAATAAACAAAAAATTAATAACAATTAAAATTTAAGGAATTATGATTATTTCATCACTTTTGGCTGCTGAAGGTCTGGCACAGCTGGGCTGCAGCTTAGGCGCAGGTATCGCAGTAATTGGCGCAGGTTTGGGTATTGGTAAGATCGGTAGCAGCGCTATGGATGCTATCGCTCGTCAGCCTGAGGCATCAGGTAAAATCCAGACAAACATGATTCTTACATCTGCATTCGTAGAGGGTTGTGCATTGTTCGCAATCGTGGTTTGTGCCTTCCTTATCTAATGAACTTTTCTTGGGAGAAGTTTTTAACTAATAGGTGTTTGTAAATTAACGCAAATGGATTTATCAAGTTTGCCATCAATATTAACTCCTGACTTAGGATTGCTCTTCTGGATGCTTCTTGCGTTCCTTGTAGTATTCTTTGTTCTCGCCAAATTCGGTTTCCCGGCAATAACGGTCATGGTGGAGAAAAGGAAGAACTATATCGACGAGAGCCTGAAGAAAGCCCATGAGGCTTCTCTGAAGCTTGAAAACATCAAGCAAGAAAGTGAAGCGATCCTGCAGGAAGCACGTGAGAAGCAGGCCACCATACTCAAGGAGGCCGCATCCACACGTGACGCTATTGTGGAGAAAGCTCAGGATAAAGCACGTGAGGAGAGTGCGCGCATCATCAGCGAGGCCAAAGCCGAGATTGAAGCGCATAAGCAGGCCGCCATCAGCGATATCCGCAAGCAAGTAGCCATATTGAGTGTTGAGGTGTCAGAGAAGATCTTGAGAAAGAATCTCGACACCGACAAGGCACAGATGGACTACATAGATCTTATGCTGAATGAAGTGAACTTAAATAAATAAGCAGGATGGATTTAGGATTAATATCGGTAAGATACGCTCGAGCATTGCTCAAGGCAAGCAACCAGGAGAAGCAGTCTGAGCAGGTCTATGCTGACATGCAGACTCTCGCCGCAGAATATGTTAATGTGCCAGAACTGAGTGTCACCATAGCTAATCCTATGCTTTCAAGGGAGCAGAAAGAAGCATTGCTGATTACTGCCACAGGAAGTACAAAGTGTGAATTGACCTGCCGTTTTATCAGGCTTGTATTGAAAGAGGGAAGGGCGAACATCATGCAATTCATTGCAAACTCGTTTGTCTCTCTTTATAGAGAGCAGAATAACTTGATTCATGCAAAACTGTCAACTGCCGTTGCTCTGACTCCAGAAACGGAGTCGAAGCTGCGGAAGTTAGTGGAGAGTAAGACAAATGGTAATGTTGAGTTCAAGACTTCTGTCGATGATGAACTCATCGGAGGTTTCGTGCTCGAGTACGACACCTATCGACTCGACGCCAGCGTAAAGCGCCAGCTCAGCACCATTTTGTCGAATCTTAAATAATTAAAAGGATTAATATGTCAGATAAAATTAAACCAAGCGAAGTATCCCAGGTGCTTCTCGAACAACTGAAAGGAATCAGTAATGGCGAGCAGTTCGACGAGGTGGGCACTGTGCTTCAGGTCAGCGATGGTGTAGCGCGCATCTACGGATTGCGTAATGCCGAAGCCAACGAGCTCCTGGAGTTTGAGAATGGTACTATGGCTATCGTCATGAACCTTGAGGAGGACAACGTAGGTTGTGTGCTTCTCGGTTCTACTGATGGTATCAAAGAAGGCATGGTTGTGAAACGTACTAAGCGTATCGCGTCTATCCGAGTGAACGACAATATGCTTGGTCGCGTCATCAACCCATTGGGACAAGCCATCGACGGCAAGGGAGATCTTGATCTTACTGAGTCGTTTGAGATGCCGCTCGACCGTAAAGCCCCCGGAGTTATCTACCGTCAGCCTGTAAAGGAGCCTCTCCAGACAGGTTTGAAGGCTGTAGACTCCATGATTCCTATTGGTCGTGGTCAGCGTGAGCTTATCATCGGTGACCGTCAGACCGGAAAGACCGCCATTGCAATTGATACTATCATTAATCAGAAGAGTTTCTATGATGCAGGCAAACCTGTATACTGTATTTATGTTGCCATAGGACAGAAGGCGTCTACTGTGGCTGCCCTCGTATCTAATCTGAAGGAGCATGGTGCTTTGCCTTATACTATTATCGTATCGGCAACGGCAGCAGACCCTGCCGCCATGCAGTATTATGCACCATTTGCGGGTGCAGCCATCGGCGAGTATTTCCGCGACCGTGGCTATTCTGCACTCGTCGTATACGACGACCTTTCAAAGCAGGCCGTAGCATACCGTGAGGTATCTCTGATTCTTCGACGTCCTTCAGGACGTGAGGCATATCCTGGAGACGTATTCTATCTGCACAGCCGTCTTCTTGAGCGTGCAGCACGAATTAATGACCAACAGGAAGTTGCAGAACAGATGAATGATCTTCCAGAGTGTATGAAGGGACATGTGAAAGGTGGAGGCTCTTTGAC
>NZ_FR892594.1:50001-81721 GCF_000436015.1 Prevotella sp. CAG:592
GCTCTTCCGATTATCGAGACACAGGCAGGCGACGTTTCTGCTTATATTCCGACGAATGTGATTTCAATTACCGACGGACAGATTTATCTCGAGAGTGATCTCTTCAACCAGGGATTCCGACCAGCAATCAATGTCGGTATCTCCGTGAGCCGTGTTGGAGGTTCTGCACAGATAAAGAGCATGAAGAAAGTTGCCGGTACGCTGAAGATCGATATGGCCCAGTATAGAGAGCTTGAGGCATTCTCTAAATTTTCAAGTGACATGGACGCTGTGACATCCATGACTCTGGACAGAGGACGTAAGAATAACCAGTTGCTTATCCAGCCACAGTATAGTCCTATGACTGTTGGTGAGCAGGTAGCTATTCTTTATTGCGGTACTCATGGACTGATGCGTGATGTTCCAGTAGAGGATGTGAGGAAATGTCAGGATACATTCCTTGACAAACTTCGTTCTACACATCAGCAAGATGTCATAGACGTCCTTGCTTCAGGCGTTATAAATGATGATGTTTGCCATAAGATTGAGGAAGTAATGGCCGACATCTCCGGACAATATAAAAAGTAATTGCTTATGCCGTCACTAAAAGAAATTAAAGGTAGAATTTCTTCCGTCAACAGTACGCGCAAAATCACAAGTGCAATGAAAATGGTAGCATCTTCAAAACTTCATCATGCACAGCAGATGATAGAGAATATGCTTCCTTATGAAAATATGCTTGAGCGCATTCTCAAGACTTTTCTTGCCAGTGAGGCTGATGCACATACTGTTTTCAGCGAGGTTCGCCCGGTAAAGCGTATAGCACTCGTTGCATATTCGTCGAACAGCAGTCTTTGTGGTGGCTTTAATACAAATGTCGCGAAACTGCTACACTCTGTTGTAGAAGAGAACATGTCCTTGGGTAAAGAGAACATAGTTGTCTATCCGATAGGAAGAAAAGTTGCGGAACAGGCAAAGAAAATGGGATTGCCGATAGCTGGTGATTTCACAAGACTTGCCGAGAAGCCTAATGTCTCAGAATGTATAGAAATAGCTAAAGAACTTGGAAAGAAATTCGTTGAAGGCGAGATTGATCAAGTTGAGCTTCTATATCATCATTTCAAGAGTGCCGGTTCTCAAATATTGCAGCGCAAGACTTTCCTGCCTATTGACATTACTTCTGGTGTTGGACAAGACAACAACCGTGATCTCTCGCATAAGACCGTTACTGCAGAAATGCAAGCCTATCTGAAAGAGAATCAGAAGGAAGAGCAAAAGAAAGAAGAGCATGTGGCACCTCTGAATGACAATTTCATTGTAGAGCCAGACATGAGCACGGTTCTCAAGCTCCTGATTCCCAAGCTGGCGCATCTTATGCTGTATACGGCTCTGTTGGATAGTATAGCTTCCGAGCATGCAGCCCGTATGGTTGCCATGCAGACGGCAACGGACAATGCAGATGAATTGTTGCGAGAGTTGAATTTGCAATATAACAAGAGCAGACAGCAGGCCATTACTAATGAATTGTTGGATATTGTTGGTGGTTCTGTAAACAACTAATATGTTCAACATACCCGATGATTAAAATTTAAGCCGGACCATTTGTTTGAGTCCGGCTTAAATTTTTTATTACCAGCCAACTTCATTGGTTGGATAGAATAATCAGTTTGTCTATGTCATTTATTAAGCTTCTTCAGCAGAAGCTTGTTTATTGTCTGTATGTGTTTTCCCTGTTTCGTTATGTCTGTCCTTACTGCATAAATGTCATTGAACAAGTCACAAAAGGCGTTCTGCACCATATTGGGCTTTCTTCTGCTCTTGTCTGCTTCAGGATTTACAACAATTTTTATCCCTTTATGGTGTAAGGTTATGTCAATGTCTTTTCCTGCAATTACAGGGTCACCGTCGTAATGAATTACCCCTTCATTTTTCCTATGTACCAATATGTGGCTCGACTTGAAAGTCTTAACTTTCGGATTTTTGTTAATTGTCTTGTTGAACATGTCAATACTAATTTGAGGCGCATCAATCATGTCGAAAGGTTCCATTATAATAACGTCGAGCAATCCGTCACTCATCGAGGCTTGTGGGGCTATGTATGCATTGTTGCCATATTGTGAGGCATTGGCACACGACACGAGATAAGCACGCTTGTGTATTGTGCCTATCTCTTCGGCTTCAATAGTGTATTCCTCAGCCTCATATTTCAATCCGGACTTTAGAATGTTTTCAAGGTAAGTCACGGGGCCTCGTTTGCCTGCCTCGGCAAATCTCATGCTGATGTAAGCGTCAAACCCCATGCCACAAGTGCAGAAGAACGGATGGCCGTCAATTACTCCATAGTCAAGGTCGTGGGTCATGCATTTGTTGATAATCATTATGCATTTCTTTATGTCCATGGGTAGCATCAGATGCCGCGCCAGTCCGTTGCCCGAACCACACGGTATGATTCCCATAGCAGTATTTGTGTCGATGAGCGCCCTGCCTATCTCATTAATGGTTCCGTCTCCGCCTACAGCTACTACAACATCGCAATTATCCTCACAGGCTTTCCTCGCCAACAAGGTCGCATGTCCTGCGTATTCAGTATTCAAGATAGAGTAACTGAAGGTATCCTTGTCCAAATACTCGTCTATGAGCTTAGGTATGCCGGCCTTTTTTACTGTGCCGGATATGGGGTTCATTATAAAAGCAATCTTCTTCTGGGGCATAAATATAATGCTTTGGCTATATAATTTTGTTTTAACTTTGTAATATGCAAATATAGTAAATAATATCTTATTTATAGTTTGTAGCGCATTATTTTAATCCTAAATGAACATTTCTTTTGAAATAATGCTCTGTTTTACCTATTTTTCGTATCTTTGCAAGAAATATAAACAACAGTGGTTTATTACACCTATATTTATAATGGGACTTTTACAAGAGAAATACAAGAAATATCGTGAGCCTCAGAAGTATATGGAGGCTGGTATATACCCATATTTTCGTGAGATAACAGGAAAACAGGGTACTGTAGTACAGATGGATGGGCATGAGGTGCTCATGTTCGGCTCTAATGCATATACGGGACTTACAGGAGATCCTCGTGTGGAGGCAGCTGCAAAAGCTGCAATAGATCAGTATGGTACAGGATGCGCAGGCAGCCGTTTCCTTAACGGAACGCTTGACCTCCATGTGAAGTTGGAGAAAGAGCTTGCTGCTTATGAACACAAAGATGAGGCATTATGCTTCTCAACCGGATTTTTCGTCAATTCAGGAGTCCTCTCGGTCATCTGTGGCAGAGAAGACTATATAATTTGCGATGAGCGTGACCATGCCAGTATTGTAGATGGCAGGAGATTGTCTTTTGCCACTTGCTTGAAATACAAGCATAACGACATGGAAGACTTGGAGAAGCAGTTGAAGAAATGCCGTCCTGAAGCTGTCAAGCTCATTGTCGTTGACGGTGTGTTCTCTATGGAGGGCGATTTGGCTAATTTGCCAGAAATCATCAAACTGAAGCATAAATATAATGCTTCCGTAATGGTTGACGAAGCTCATGGTCTTGGTGTCTTCGGTAGTGAGGGACGTGGCGTGTGCGACCACTTTGGCGTAATTGACGACGTTGACCTGATTATGGGAACTTTCTCAAAGAGTCTTGCCAGCATCGGCGGATTTATCGCAGGCGACAAGGATACGATAAATTACCTGCGTCATGCCTGTAGAACTTATATATTCAGCGCATCCAACACACCTGCAGCTACAGCTGCGGCAATGGAGGCTTTGCATATTATAAGAAAAGAGCCAGAGAGAATCACTCGTCTATGGGATGTCACGAACTATGCTTTGAAGCGTTTCCGCGAGGAAGGATTTGAGATAGGAGAAACCGAGAGTCCGATTATCCCACTATATGTGCGTGATCCTTACAAGACATTCCTCGTTACGAAGTTGGCCTTCGATGCAGGAGTATTCATAAATCCTGTGATTCCTCCAGCTTGTGCTCCGCAAGACACGTTGGTACGTTTTGCTTTGATGGCAACACATACTAAGGAGCAAGTAGAGAAAGGCGTACAAGCTTTGAAGAAGATTTTTGTTGAACAAGGCATTATCAAATAATGCACTTCGATATTGACAAAATGGCAAGCATGAGGTTGCATTGAATAAACCCTCTTGCTTGCCATTGTTTTGTAAAATGTTGATATTGTGTGAAAAGCATGTAATCAAGACATGCCTGTGACATTACGGTTTACCACCATTAGGGTTACAGGTTTGTATCCATATTATAATCGGTAATAATGATATCTGTAAATAATATTGGTGTTGAGTTCGGGGTCAAGCCCCTTTTCAGTAACGTCAGCTTCGTTGTAAACGATAATGACAGGATAGCCCTTGTCGGTAAAAACGGCGCAGGCAAATCCACGTTGCTGAAAATTCTATACCGTCTGCAAAGTCCGACATCGGGCAATGTGTCTGTTTCGAGCGACACAACAATCGGCTATCTTCCTCAGGTGATGAATCTGAAGGATGACACCACTGTTCGCGAGGAGGCTTCTAAGGCATTTGCAGGAATAAGTTCGTTGAAAGCGGAACTTGACAGGCTTAATGCCGAACTTGCCCAGCGTGAAGATTATGAGAGCGAGAGCTATCTTGACCTTGTAGAACGGTTTACTGCCACTCATGACAAGTTGCAGATTCTAGGTGCAGACAACTGTGAGGCCAATCTTGAGAGGACTCTTTCCGGCTTAGGTTTCAAGCGTACGGATTTCGACAGACCCACCAAGGAGTTCAGTGGCGGTTGGCGTATGAGAATTGAGCTTGCGAAGATTCTTCTGCAGAAACCAGACGTGTTGTTGCTCGACGAGCCTACCAACCACCTCGACATCGAAAGTATCCAATGGCTTGAGCAGTTCCTTTCCCAAAGTGCGAAGTCTGTCGTGCTTGTGAGCCACGACCGCGCATTTCTTAATAATGTGACGAACAGGACTTTGGAAATCAGTTGCGGAAAGATAGCAGACTATAAGGTGAAGTATGACCAGTATGTGGAATTGCGCAAAGAGAGACGCGAGCAGCAGATACGTGCATACGAGAATCAGCAGAAAGAGATAGCTGATATCAAGGATTTTATCGAAAGGTTCCGTTACAAACCGACAAAGGCAGTACAGGTGCAGAGCAGAATAAAGCAGCTGGAGAAGATTGTTCCGATAGAAATAGACGAAGTTGACAATTCTTCAATGCATCTGAAATTTCCTCCCTGCATGAGAAGCGGCGACTATCCGGTCATATGCGAAGACGTGAGGAAGGATTATGGAGACCACATGGTTTTCGGCAATGTCAATCTTACAGTCAAGAGAGGAGAGAAAGTCGCTTTTGTCGGAAGGAATGGAGAGGGAAAGTCCACTCTCGTCAAATGTATCTTGAATGAGATTCCATATACCGGAACTCTCAAGATTGGCCATAACGTGCAGATTGGATATTTTGCACAGAACCAGGCCCAGATGCTTGACAACAGCCTTACCGTCTTCGACACGATTGACAGCGTGGCAAGAGGTGATGTGCGCTTGAGAATCAACGATATATTAGGCGCCTTCATGTTTGGCGGTGAAGCTTCAGAGAAGAAGGTTTCAGTTCTCAGCGGTGGAGAGAAGAGCAGACTGGCAATGATCCGCCTTCTGCTCGAGCCCGTAAACCTGTTGATTCTTGATGAGCCTACCAACCATCTCGACATGCGTTCAAAGGATGTGTTGAAGGAAGCGATAAAAGCTTTCGACGGTACAGCCATTGTCGTAAGCCACGACCGCGAGTTTCTGGATGGTCTGGTTACTAAAGTATATGAGTTCGGCAACGGAAAGGTGATAGAGCATATCGGAGGAATATATGATTTTCTTCAGAAACACCACACAGACAGCATTGATGCTGCCACCAACAATAATCCCTCTCCTGCCGCTTCTGATGCGAAGGCCGCTTCTGAACCCTCACAAGGCAAGCAGAACTATCTCGAACATAAGGAGCTGCAGAAGAAGCTCAACAAAATGAAGAAAGCCGTTGATAAAGCTGAATCCCAGATAGGGGAACTTGAGAAAAGACTCGGTGAGCTTGACGAATTGCTTCTGAAACCGGAAAACTCCTCAAATATGGAGATTGTTGAAGAATATACATCAATAAAGGCAAAGCTGGATGAAGAAGTGGACAATTGGGAGAAACTCTCTGAGGAATACGAGCAGCTTTCTTCCCAATAGTTAACTGTAATGAAAGTTTTATCACCGGATCTGCAATATATCAATCGAAATACAGTTATCAATTTAGTAACATAAATATTAAGACTATGAAAATTAAATCAATTATTCCTATTGTGGCATTGGCCACAGTATCGATGACCTCTGTGGCACAGAATCCGCATTCTCAGCAATTGCGTTCTGGTCTCGACATGTCCAACATGGACAACAGCGTCAAGCCACAAGACGACTTTTTCCATTACGCTTGTGGCGGTTGGATGAAGAAGAATCCGCTGCCAGCTGCTTATTCCCGTTATGGCAGCTTCGATGTGCTGGGCGAAGATAACAACAAGCGCATCAACGGTATTCTGCAGGAACTGCTTGAGAATACCTATAGTGAAGGCACCATTGAGAAGAAGCTCAGCGATTTGTATAAGCTTGCTATGAACGAGCAGCGCCGCAACGCAGATGGCGTTTCTCCACTCATGCCAATCCTGAAGAAGATGGAGAAGGCTAAGACCAAGGAGGCTTTGTTCAAGATTCAGCTGGAGCTTGTGCCTTATGGCGACAGCGAATTCATCGGCATGTATTTTGGAGCCGACGAGAAGAATGCCAAACAGAATATCCTGAACGTAGTGCAGAGCGGTACCACCCTCGGACAGAAAGAATATTACCTGGATACAGACTCGGCTACAACTGCAATAAGAGAGGCTTACAAGAAGCACATCGTAAGAATGTTCCAGATGTTCGGCTTCAATGCCAAGGCTGCCCAGAAGAAGATGGAGAACGTGATGCGTCTCGAAACTGAATTGGCTAAGGTGTCTAAGTCTAACACAGAACTTCGTGACCCTGAGGCTAACTACAACAAGATGGCTTTGTCTGAATTCATGGCAAAGTATCCTCATATCAATATTGACAAGGTGCTTGTCGCATCTGGCGTAGACCTGAATCTCGTGAAGGATCTGGTAGTGGGTCAGGTTGGCTTCGTGGCAGGTGCCGACAAACTCTTGTCTGCTATCACCCCTGATGAATACAGAGACTATATGGAGTGGGGCCAGATAATGAGTGCGGCTGCTTATTTGAGCGATGACGTAATTGCTGCAAACTTCGACTTCTTCGGCAAGACAATGAGTGGAAGAAAAGAAAACCATCCATTGTGGAAGCGTGCTACAAGCCAGGTGGAAAGCCAGATGGGCCAGGCTTTGGGCAAGATTTACGTGGAGAAATATTTCCCTGCTTCATCAAAGGAACGCATGAAGACTCTTGTACACAACTTGCAGATTGCCTTGGCAAAGCGCATCGAGGCTCAGGATTGGATGAGCGAGGAAACAAAGAAGAACGCCCTTGACAAGCTGAATGCCTTCTATGTGAAGATTGGCTATCCTGACAAGTGGATAGACATGAGCGACCTCAACATCGACCCGGCAAAGTCTTATTATTCAAATATCGAGGAGTGTCGCAGATTCTGGAACAAATGGGTTATCGCAACTAAGGTGGGCAAGCCAGTAGACAAGGATGAGTGGCAGATGTCTCCACAGACCGTCAATGCTTACTACAATCCTACGACCAACGAGATATGCTTCCCGGCCGGTATTCTGCAGGTTCCATTCTTCGACCCAACAGCCGACGACGCATTCAATTATGGAGCTATCGGTGTTGTAATCGGTCATGAAATGACTCACGGATTCGATGACCAGGGTCGTCATTATGACAAAGACGGCAACATGAAAGACTGGTGGACAGAAAACGACGGCAAGAATTTCAACGAGAGAGCTGACGGATACGCCAAGTTCTATTCTAACATCAAGGTATTGCCTGACCTGAACGCCAACGGCCGTTTCACTCTTGGTGAGAACCTTGCTGACCACGGAGGTCTGATGGTTGCCTACGAGGCATACAAGGAGGCTACGAAGAACAATCCTCTTCCTGTAATCGACGGTCTGACTGCAGACCAGCGCTTCTTCATCGCTTACTCTCAGGTGTGGGCAGCAAACATCACGGATGCTGAAATCAGAAACCGCACAAAGAGCGACCCACACTCTCTTGGCATGTGGCGTGTAAACGGTGCTCTGCCTCACATCAACATGTGGTATGACGCATTCAATGTGAAGCCTACAGACAAATTGTTCGTTCCTGCTGACCAGAGACTCAAACTTTGGTAATACAGGATTGATTTCGGTTTTAACTTAAATAAAATTGGTTTAGTTTAAAAGGCATACTGACCATTTGGTTTAAATCATCCATAAACGATCGAGTAGGAGGTAAACACTAATTTTAGGTGTTTACCTCCTATTTTCGGTATGTTCGGCCCGAGCATAAAAAATAGCCATAAGAAAGTATCTTTGTATACAGTCTTATGGCTATTGTTTTAGCTGTGTATATAAATGTTGTCTGTTTCGACGGGCTTGTAAATGTTTTCTTTACTGTCAGGTGACAAGATTGTAAATGTTGTCTTTGCGGTCCGATGACGGACTTGTCAGTTTATTCCCCTGTCGTTCAGCGCCTTGGTATATTTCCTTGCATTTTCCTTATGTTCCTCATAAGTCCTTGCAAAATTATGGGTGCCGCTGAAATCCTCTTTCGCACACATATACAGATAGTCGTGGTGTACATAATTCAGCACGGCGTCTATGCCTGCCACCGATGGTATTCTGATTGGCCCTGGCGGTAGACCTTTGTATTTGTATGTGTTATAAGGACTGTCAAAGGAGAGCATGTTGTGGTAGATGCGCTTGAGCTCGAATTTCTTGAGTGCGAACTTTACCGTGGGGTCAGCCTGCAGAGGCATGTCTCCCTTCAGCCTGTTGTAATACATTCCGGCGATCATCGGCTTTTCCTGGTCGTTGGCGGTTTCCTCGTCCACGATGCTTGCCATTGTGATTACTTCGATAGGGGAGAGACCCATGGCTTTCGCCTTGTTTTCTCTTTCAAACGACCAGAACTTCTTGTTCTCCTTCTGCATCTTGTCGAGAAACTTGTCTACGGAAATGTTCCAGTACACGGAGTAGGTGTTTGGTATGAACATAGCTGCGATGCTCTCCGGAGTGTAGCCGTATTTCCTGCATGTTGCCGTGTCGGAAACGGCTTTCAGGAAATCATCCTTTGAGAACATCAGTTTCTTTGAAACCTCGTCGGCCAGTTTGTCGAGAGTCCTTACCGAGGGGATTGTGAGGTTTACAGGCGACTGCAGTCCGTTCCTGAGCTTGCGGAACACGGTAAATGCTCCATTGCCTGTAGTCACTTCATACCTTCCAGGCCGTATCTTTTCGGCGAGGTCCCAATGGCGGGCAAGTGTGGTGAAAGCCATGTAGCCTCTGTCCGTTGAGATTTCCTTCACTTTCGCGTATACGGAGTCGATGTTGTCGTCGTCGTCAATATATACATACTGTGTTGAGGATTTTACCGACAGCGCAGAAAAGAAAAAATAGTAAACCAATCCTATTATTATCAGGAGGCATCCCAATGCAGACAGGATATACTTTTTTTGTGAAATAAATGATTTTGCCATGATTATATTTTTCAAATTCTGTCGAGTACGGTCTTTATCAAGTCGTCTATGTGCGACTTGTATCCGGTGTCAGCCTTCTGTGCCCTGCGGTTTGCAATCACCATGCAGCAAGTCGTAGCCTTGTGTCCCATCAGTTTTGACAGTCCGGCAAGTGCTGAACTCTCCATCTCGAAGTTTGTTATTCTGTCACCGTCGTATTCAAATTCTTCTATCTTCCTGTTCTGGTTGGGGTCAGCCAGAGGGAGTCTTAGTTGTCTTCCCTGCGGTCCGAAGAATCCTCCGCAGGCAATCGTTATTCCTCTCACCATGTCTTCGCCGGCTATTCTGTCCACGAGTTCTTTGTCGGCTTCAACCACGTATGGTGCAGGCTGACACATGTTTCCTGTCCATCCCATGTGGTTGAGGAATGCTTTTTCTATCTGCAGGTCACACACCGCATTTCTTCCGGCATAGAAGTTCAGCAGTCCGTCGAATCCCATGGATTTCTTTGAGCAGATGAAAGTTCCGGCAGGCGTGTTCTCCTGCAGTCCGCCACAGGTGCCTATTCTGACCATTGTCAGCTGTCTGAATTCATCCTTGTCGGTTCTTGTTCCAAAGTCGATGTTGGCGAGCGCGTCCAGCTCGTTCACCACGATGTCAATGTTGTCGCATCCGATGCCCGTAGAGAGAACGGTTATTCGTTTTCCTTTGTAGCTTCCGGTTATGGTGTGGAATTCTCTGCTTTCCACGTCGCATTCTTTTTCGTCGAAATGGCTTGCCACTAGTGCCACTCTTCCGGGGTCGCCCACGAGTATTACTTTGTCTGCCAGGAATTCCGGTTTGAGGTGCAGATGGAATACGCTTCCGTCGCTATTGATTATGAGTTCTGATTCTGGATAATACTTTTTCATGATAAAATCGTTTTAAGTTATACTTACATCTGTCATCTCTGCATATTCTGCAGGATTGCCATGCAATCTGTATATGATGCAAATTTACTACAGATTTTCTGCATTTCGAATTTTCTTCTCAAGATTTTTTTTCTGAATCATAATATTCTCTAAATCTTCTTCCATTTTCAGAATCGTCTTGCGGTCAACACCTTTTCCTTTGCTCCTGTAGCCTTTTCTGAGGGTAGGAAGTTTCTTCTCTATATCAGCCTGTCTGTCATTCAGCTGCATGAGTTTCAGGAACAGTCCTCTTGCCGTGTCCGACTTGAAGTCGTTTATGTCAGTATATACGGCATCGTCGTTTATAACGAATCTGAAGCCGTGTCTCGCTTTGTCGCTTGAGGTGTGGGTGTTCATTCTCCTGAGGCTTTCGTCGAGCAGTTTCCTGTCGTATTGTGTGTCTTTTATGCTGTGTAGCGTAGCCACGGATTTCAGTTTCTCTTCAGAGATGTTTTCATCGTCGCTCCATCTTTCGTCCGACGGTATGAAGGTATAGATGCACACTTTGCCGCTCTCCTGATGTCGGTCGGTCACGAGCCACCCCAGGGAGTCGATGTCGTCTACCACACACATATAATCGTTGAATTCCGAGTTGTAGGGCAGTCCCAGGTTTTCGGGCTTGTAGAATGTCTGCGTCTCCGTGTTGAGCCTTGAGATGA
Source organism: Prevotella sp. CAG:592 (assembly GCF_000436015.1). Lineage (NCBI taxonomy): Bacteria > Pseudomonadati > Bacteroidota > Bacteroidia > Bacteroidales > Prevotellaceae > Prevotella > Prevotella sp. CAG:592. The sequence continues at coordinate 61,271 of NZ_FR892594.1, forward strand.
AGATGTCTCTCTTTCCGAACCCGTTTTTCTTGTTTATGGCACTGAAATAGAGCGTCACGCCGTCTGGCATAAGATAAGGATAGTCCACGTCTTTGAAATCATCAGCGAATTCCTCTATCGCTCTTACTGCCTTCCATTCGTTTCCGATTTTCTCTGCCATGAACAGCAGCGTGGAGTCCTTTGCCACGGTCTTGTTGTAGATGCACAAGTCATCGAATCCGTTGATGAATGCTGATGATGTATGGCTTGTCTGCGTGGCAGAATTGAAGATGTCTGTATATTTCCCTATCTGTCCGTATTCTTTTCTGAGCGGAATATGCTTTGCGAAGTTTTCTTTGTCTACCACCACGCTGTCTATCACCATCAGCTTTGCTGCCGACGGATAGAAGTCAGCTACCGCCAGCGCGTTCTGCTTCTGCGCCGGTTTGTTCTTCTGGTGCCTTTTCACCTGTGCGTCAGAAGGCTGTGCAGCCAATGAGAGCAGACTGCATAGGATTATGAAATTTCTTGTCCGTGCTTTCATATTGATTGAATCAGTATTTATTCGTTTTGTTTATCAGTATTGACCAAACGTTTTGCTTATTCGTATTTTATCGTCTTCACGGGGTTTATGTGCGACACTATGTAGCTTGGTCCTATGAACACGAGGAGGCATATTGCCAGGGTTGCCGCGTTTATGAGCAGGATCAATGGCGCGTTGATTTCCACGGGCACGTAGTCCACGTAATAGACTGATGCGTCGAGGCTCACGAATTTGGTGTATTTCTGCAGCGCCACGAGTCCCAGAGCGATGATGTCTCCCAGAATGAGTCCTCGCCCGATGACGAGGGCTGCAAACCAGATGAAGATGTTTCTCACCGACCTGTTTCTGCATCCCATAGCTTTCAGGGTGCCTATCATGCGTGTGCGCTCGAGTATGATGATGAGGAGTCCGGAAATTATCGTGATGCCCGACACGCAGATCATGAGTCCGAGGATTATCCACACGTTGAGGTCTAGCAGGTCGAGCCATGAGAAGATCTGCGGATACATTTCATATACGGTTTCCGACGAATATGTCTCTCCGTATTTGTCGCCCTGTCTGTTCACGTTCTTCACCAGATATCTGGCTGCTATCGGCACGTTGGCTATATCGTGTAGCTGCAGTTCCACTCCCGACACCTGCCCCTGGCTCCATCCGTTGAGCTTTACGGCAGAATAGAGGTCGCAGAAGCAGAGCGATTCGTCAAACTTCGTCATGTTGGTCTGATAGATACCAGCCACGGTATATCTTCTCACCCTTATGTCTCCGTTGTTTATGAAATAAGAGAACACCCTGTCGCCGGTCTTGAGCCTGAGTTTTGTGGCTATGTTTTTGGAAATCAGAATTTTGTTCCCGCTCGACTTGTCGCTGAATCTGGGTATGCTCCCTTCGGTCATGCAGGAGTGAATGAACGCCGTGTCGTAGTCGGCTGCAATTCCCTTGTATGCCACTCCCATGAAGTCGCTGTCCGTCTTCAGTATTCCCTGGGTCATGGCGAAGCTCTGCATGGATTTCAGCCCCGGTGTTTTCTTCAGCACGTTTCTGATGCTGTCAGAATAATCTATCGGCCTTTGCTCGCTGCCATGCAGGGAGACGAAGTTTGCCACCGTGGCGTGGGCTCCCAGTCCTGTCACTTTGTCTCGGATGGTGTGTTTGAAGCCCAGGATGACGCACACGCTGATTATCATCACGGCCAGTCCCAGAGCGACACCGGTCGTGGCGATATAGAGAGCAGGCTTGCTCACCTTGTTGTTTTCGCCTCTTTCAGAGTATAGCCTTCTGGCTATGAATAACGGGAAATTCATTCTTTATTCTTTTTCTTTCTTGTTTCAATCATCTTCTGCCCGGCCCGGATATTGCTCCAGTGCCTTGCGTAATACTATCAATGCCTTTCTCAGGTCCTCCCTGTTGAGCACGTAAGCTATTCTCACTTGGTTTCTGCCGGCTCCGGGTGTGGTGTAGAATCCGCTTGCAGGAGCCATCATCACGGTTTCGTTCTCGTAGCTGAACTCCTCCAGACACCAGCGGCAGAATTTCTCGCTGTCGTCCACGGGCAGTTTCGCCACAGTATAGAATGCTCCCATCGGTATCGGAGAATACACTCCCGGTATTCTATTCAGTCCGTCGATAAGGCATTTCCTCCTTTCCACGTATTCGTCGTAGACGTCGCGGCTGTATTCCTCCGGCGCGTCGAGCGAGGCTTCTGCCGCTATCTGTCCTATCAGCGGCGGAGAGAGGCGCGCCTGACAGAATTTCATCACAGCCTTTCTCACCTCCTTGTTTTTCGTTATCAGCGCTCCTATCCTGATGCCACACTCGCTGTATCTCTTGCTCACGGAGTCTATCAGCACCACATTCTGCTCTATTCCCTCCAGATGGCAGGCGCTGATGTATGGCGACCCTGTGTAGATATATTCTCTGTACACCTCGTCGGAGAAGAGATAGAGGTCGTGTTTCTTCACCATGTCTCTGATCTGGTTCATTTCGCGGCGTGTGTATAGATAGCCTGTGGGGTTGTTGGGGTTGCAGATCAGTATTGCCCTTGTCTTGGGGTTTATGAGCTCTTCGAATTTCTCCACTTTCGGCAGGCAGAACCCTTCTTCTATTGTGGTGGTTATGGTTCTGATTTTGGCTCCTGCCGATATAGCGAACGCCATGTAATTGGCATAAGCCGGTTCTGGCACTATTATCTCGTCGCCTGGGTTCAGACACGACATGAAGGCGAACAGCACGGCTTCGCTTCCTCCGCAGGTCACTATTATGTCGTCTGCCGTCACGCTGATGCCGTATTTCCTGTAGTAGCCCACGAGTTTCTCCCTGTAGCTTCGGTAGCCTTGCGAGGGCGAGTATTCCAGTATCTTCCTGTCCACGTGTTTTATCGCGTCAATTGCCACTTGCGGTGTAGGCAGGTCTGGCTGTCCGATGTTCAGGTGGTATACTTTGATTCCTCTTTTTTTTGCGTCTGCTGCCAGGGGCGCCAGCTTTCTGATTGGCGACTCCGGCATTTCCAGTCCGCGTTCTGATATTTGTGGCATTTGTTGTATTGTTTTGTTCTATTGTTCTTTATCGTATTGTGTCTGTGTGGGTATAGCTTCCCGGTTGGAGGCGTTCCCCGAGACATTCCGGTTGAGGTGAGTTCCACATGGCTTCTTGTTTGAAGAAGTACTACAAGACTCCTTAGTTGAAGAAGTTCCACGAGAGTCCGAATCTCAGCACCCTCTTGTTGATGGGGTAGTGTGGTGTGAGGAAGGCGTTTCCGTCAGTTGCGTTCACGTGGCTCATCATTATGAAGAAGCGGGTCTGCTTCAGGTGCATGTTGGCATAAACGTTCACGATGGGGTAGGAGCCTGTCTTCACGTTATGCTCTCCGTTGTCCTGAATGGTGAATTGTCCGAGTGCCGGACTGTAGTCTGGTGCGAAATATTTGGTGAAATATCTCATGTCAGCTCCGAGGTCCACCTTCAACACCTTCGCTATCTTGAATCTCAGATATAGGTTGGTGTAGAGGTTTAGCTCCGGCACGGGCAGCACGTTCTGGTTGCTCGACTTCTGGTAGGTCACGTTGTTCTCCCAGAACACGGGTCCGAACCTGAAGTTCTGGTCGAGCTGCAAGGTGAGCAGCGTTATGTTTCCTGCGTGCTGCAGCGGCTCCACGGTGTTTCCCGTGCGTCCGTAGCCTTCGGTTATCGTGTATCGCTGTGCGAAATACGCGTAGTTCTTGATGTCGCTGAACGCCACTCTGAGCCTTGTCTTTGTGCGGCTGAAGGTGAGCACACCCTCGAGGTTGGCCCTCGTTTCCTTGTCAAGCGTCTTGTCCCACCACAGGTGTCTTGAGTGATAGTGCCTGTAGTAGAACGTGGGCACAAGTCTTTCCAGTCCTGCCTTGGCGTCGATTTTCAGCGTGTCGCCCAGTAGCGGCAGCCTCAGGTCGGTCTGTCCGTTGAGCTTGAGTTGTCCTGCGTCTGTTCCTGTGAGCGTTGCCTCAGCCGTGGCGTTGAAGCGGAAGCTGCCCTGTGTCTTGTTCATCTGCGCCCCTATGCTCAGGTTGTGCTCGTTGTATGAGTCGGTGCCCATTGTGGGTGCGGGGAGCGAGAAATGGCGCAGTTCCGAGGTGGCGAATATCTTGAGTCCCGCCTTTGCCCATTTGTTGAATCCCTCGAGCATTGCAATCGCCAGGGTGTTCTTCAGCGAGTAGTGGCGCGTCTTGTCGTAGATGGAGTCGCCGCCCAGTCTGAGGTCCATGTCATAGGTGTCGGCATAGAAGTCTGTTGGTGTCTGGTAAGCCTGGTAAATCCTCCTGTAGTTGTCGAAGCTGAGTGTGTGGATGAAGCTCGTTACAGGCACGTATTCATCTTTCATCCATTGCTCCTCCTGCTGCCTCTTAGCCTCCAGAGCTGACAGACTGTCGGCTGCCGCCTTTCCGTCCACGGTGATTCTGTCAGCCGCCGGGTTGCCTTTTTTCTCCTCGTAGGGCTCGTCGCCTGCTATGGTGGAGTTTTCGGGGCGTCCGAATGTCTTGTCGTCATTGTTCCTGCCTTGTGAGAGTCTGCCGTCCTTAGCTCCGTTGTTTTCCCTTTCTTCGTTTTCCTTCTTCGATTCGATGGCGAATTTCCTTGCCTGAATCTCGCTTTCGGTCATTTTCACCTTGCGGCTGAAGCCCACGTTGTAGCGGTGGGAGAAGAAGATGTGCTGGTTGTCGTTTCTGTTCCAGTTCTGCTCGAGCACGGTCGGTATCTCGTTCTCGCTGAAGTCGTCGTCGAACATCTCCGGATGGGTTATATAGCGGTCGTCTGTGATTCCTCCGTTTTCCGTCACTTTCTGGTGGTTGAGCGAGAAGAGCAGGTGTGCGTTGTATCTCTCTCCGAGGTATGAGGCATACATGGAGTAGTTGAAGTGTGAGGTACTCTGGTTCTGGTAGTAGCCGCGGCCGTAGATATAGTCGAACTTAAAGCCTGCCCCGAAGTCTTTTCCGGCATTCACGGCAAAGAGAGCCTTGAGGTGATCTTCTCCGTTCGACCTGTCGCCGCACTCGTTGTAGCTGATGTTTGTGATGGGGGATAGGGTGTTGGTGAAGAGGAACTGGCCCACGGGCTTGTTGAAGAAGCTGTAAGGCTGTGTGAAGAGGAACTGTCCTGCCGTTGGGTTGTCTATGAAGATACGGTTGTAGCGGGGGGCTCCCAGGTTGCCCGTGGTGTTGTATTCGCCACGGAGTCCTGAGGTGAAGATGGTGTTCATGAACATGTGTGAGGCGGTGTCGGGCGTGCAGGAAGTCCTGTCGCCGAATCTCTCGTCCACGGTCCATACGCTCAGTCCCTTGGGCACTATCTTGTCCTTCACTTTCGTCGAGTCCTTCCTTCCTCCGAAGTTGTATGCCGGGTCGTCCGTGGCGTTGTCGTTGTCAGTTATCCTGTGCAGATCTTGCGCCTGTGCCGTCAGGAAGGCGCACGACAGCAGAAGGGCGGGGAGTATTCTTTTCAATTTCATTTCACCAGTCTGATTACGCATTCACACATTTTGAAGGCCATGGCTCCGAGTACGATCACGATTCCAATCTCTTCGTTCTTGAAGAAATAGCAGAGCATTCCGACCACTGCCCCTATGATGAAAATTATGTTGAGGATGTTTCTGAGCATGAAGAACTTGCCCCTGCCTTGGGCTCTTCTGTGCCTTCTGGTGGGGAATCCGTTGCCGGTTTCGTTGTTGATTTCGTTGTTGACTATATTATTGTCCATATTGCTTATTGGAATATGTTTGAAATGTTGTTTGTATGCCTGAGCCATCGAGATTGCCTGTCTTCCTGTATTCCTATGGCATACAGGGCTTTGGGGGTTTGTGGGATTCCAAGTGCAGCCTCGTGGCGCCGGTCTGCTTTCTGCAGCTCTTTATATAATGCAAAGATAAGCATAATTTTTGAGAAAAACAAATATATTCCCCGTCGGTTAGTTAATTCTTGTTTAGCATGACTTGTAGGGGCGTCTGCTGTTGTTGTTCATATAAACCCAAATCGGTCATTAGGCCGTTTAATGTCATATTTTACAACTGCTTGCAGTCTTTTGCTTTTTATAAGGTGTCTTTTGCCTGTTTTTAATTCGCAATAGCTCGCTATTACTCATTAAAAGCCAAACAAAATCCACTCTTCTAAAAAGCAAAATACAAGCAAGCCCTAATGACCGCTTTGGGATAAAAAGAGGTGTTTTGTGGTCAGCCAATCTGTTGTTTGCATTCTCTGTCCCGCCGTTTTGCGCTTCTGTTCCGCCGCTTTCTGCTTCCGTTTCGCCTCGTATGCCGCCATCAGCCTTTCGTATTCCATTTTCTTTCCCTCATATTCCCGTCGCATCTCGTCTTTCAGCGGTTTGGCGAGCTGTCGGCAGAAGTTCAGGTCGCCTTTCGACGAACCGGCATTGGCAAAGAGTATGTTGTATAGCGGAGCATACACCTTCCTGCCGTCGTATAGTCCGTAAACTCCCGAGGGCATGTCCGGCGTTCCGCTTGCCGCTCCGATGAGCCCCGAAACGATGTTCAGAGTTCCGATTATCATCTTGTCGCGGCTCACCACGTCGTCGTGTAGCTGCATGATTCTATTGAGTTGATAATTGCACATCTTGAAGAAAGCGTTGCCCAGTATCATATACGCCTCGGCATCCTTGTCATCGATGGCGAGAGCATATTCTATGCTTGTAGCAGCATTTGAGTACTTGTCGAAATTGTTCTGTTCTATGGCGAGGATTTTCCAAAGTCCTGTGTTGAAGGGGTCTTTGTCTATCAGCCTCTCCATTATCTCCGCTCCCTCTTCGTATTTCCTTTCAGCGAAAGCCATGCGAGCCTTCATCCTGAGATAGTCATTGCTGCTTTTGTCTCTGTCCAGTTCCAGATAGTGCTTCGCCTGCTTCGTCATACCGTAGTCAAGCAACAGGTTGCAGGCTTCAGCAGGCAGGTCAAGCAGGTCTTCGTCTTCAAGATACGTCAGAGCCTTGTCAAGCGCCATTATCGCCTTCTCTTTCTTCTCCGTGAAGATATAATATTCGGCGATGAGCAGAGCATAGTTAAGGTCGTTGCATTCTGTGATTTTCTCTATACATTCCTTTGCTTTCTCCTTGTCTTTCTTCACCATTATATAATATCTGGCGAGCACGATCTTTGGAGCCGTGGCGTCGGGGTATAAAGAAGCTGCATACTCGGCAGTCTCCTTTGCGTCAGCCAGTTTGCCTTTCTCGAAATAATATTCCGCGATGTCGGCCAACTCCTCGGAGCCGAGTATGCAACTTTTACCTTCCCTCTTGCTTGTTTCGTAGAGGTTAAGGTTGGTTTTGAATTCTTCAGAATTATAATAATTGTCTATGCTTCCTGCCATTATTTCTTGTCTGCCATTTTGGCCCAGGTGTCTTTCAGACCCACAGTCTTGTTGAACACAAGGTGGTCGGCTGTAGAGTTCTTGTCGGCCATGAAATAACCGATTCTCTGGAACTGCAGATACTCTCCGGCTTTCTTCTCAGCCGCAAAGTCCTCAACATAACAGTTTGTCCTTATCTTCAGAGAGTCCTCGTTGATGAGATCCCTGAAGTCGCATTCTTCGGCAGAAGGGTTCTCTATTTTGAACAGACGGTCGTATTCTCTCACCTCTGCCTTCTTGCAGTGGTCCACGCTTACCCAGTGGAGTGTGCCCTTCACCTTTCTGTTTGCTCCCTCCATTCCGCTCTTGCTCGTAGGATCGTATTCAGCCTGTATTTCTATGATGTTTCCTTCTTCGTCCTTCGTGCATCCAGTACACTTCACGATATAGGCGTTTTTCAGTCTCACTTCCTTGCCGGGAGTCATACGGAAGAATTTCTTCGGTGCGTCTTCCATGAAGTCTTCGCGTTCTATCCACAGGTTGCGGCTGAATGTGATGTAGTGCTTTCCGTCTGCCTCGTTCTCAGGGTTGTTGATTGCCTCCATCTCTTCAGTCATGTCTTCAGGATAGTTGGTGATGACGAGTTTCACGGGATTCAGCACAGCCGACACTCGTGTAGCCTTTGCGTTGAGGTCTTCGCGCACGGCAGCTTCGAGCAGCGCCATGTCGTTCAGTGCGTCAAACTTGGTGTATCCGATGCTGTCGATAAACTTGCGCACGCTCTCCGGCGAGTATCCGCGTCGGCGCATTCCGCAGAGGGTAGGCATACGTGGGTCGTCCCATCCGTCAACGAGATGCTCGTCAACCAGCGCATGCAGTTTTCTCTTGCTCATCACCGTGTATGTCAGGTTGAGTCGGTTGAACTCTATCTGTCTGGGGCGGAAATCATGGATGTTGTCTCCCTCTCCCTCGTAGACCTTAAGTTCGTCGATGAACTTGTCGTAGAGTGGACGATGAGGCACGAACTCCAGTGTACAGATAGAGTGTGTCACGCCTTCGAAATAGTCGCTCTGTCCGTGTGCGAAGTCATACATCGGATAAGCATGCCATTTCGTTCCTGTGCGGTGGTGAGGCGTCTGTATGATTCTATACATGATAGGGTCGCGGAAGTGCATGTTCGGGTTTGCCATGTCGAGCTTTGCGCGCAAAACCATCGAACCCTCCACAGCCTCCGGGGTGTTCATCTTGTTGAACAGTTCCAGGCTTTCCTCCACAGGTCTGTTTCTGTATGGCGACTCCACTCCAGCCTGTGTCGGCGTGCCTTTCTGCTCGGCAATCTGCTCGCTTGTCTGTTCGTCTATGTATGCCTTTCCGTTTTCAATCATCCATACGGCGAAGTCCCATAGTTTCTGGAAATAGTCAGAGGCGTAATATATGTTTCCCCATTTGAATCCGAGCCACTGTATGTCGTTCAGGATAGAGTCCACGTATTCCGTGTCCTCTTTGCTTGGGTTAGTGTCGTCGAAGCGCAGGTTGCACACTCCGTTGTATTTCTCTGCCACACCGAAGTCCATGCAGATGGCTTTGGCGTGTCCTATGTGCAGATATCCGTTAGGCTCTGGTGGGAAACGTGTTTGTATTCTTTTGGCGTTCTTTCCTTCTTCGAGGTCTTTCTCGACCAACTGTTCCACGAAGCTGAGGCTCTTTTTCTCCTCGCTCTTTATTTCTTCTGAATTTGCCATGATTCTTATTGTCTTTTGTTACCTATTTTAATCTAAATACAAAGTTACTGAATTTCGCTATATCTGCAAAATAATCAGCTTTGTTTTCACAGTCCTTTTGCTCTCAGTTCCGTTCTTGCCTGTTCCAGGGCTTTTGTCCAATAGGTGTCGAGCGAGAATTTCGTGATGTAGCCTTCGGTCCTGATGTATGCCTCCACGAGGTCGAGGTCCATGTCGTTGAAGCGTGGATTCTGCAGAGATGCCGTCTTGAAGAGTTCTCCCACTTCAGCCTTTGCCTTTTTGTTTTTCGCCTCTCCCAGTTTCTTGATATAGAGGTTCACGAAGTCGTACATGGCGTAAGCTTCATAGTCCAGGGTCTTGACGGTGCTGTCGGGCATCACCTCGTTCATCTTCATTGCCATATACACGAGAGCGTCCACTTTGAATGTCGCCACCTTGCGTGTCTGCAGATCCTTCGATTCGTCGTTAGCCACGTCCTGCGAGAGCTTCATTATTTCCTTGTATACTTTCTGGCTGTATGCTCCCTGTGTCATGGTGAGAGCCATCAGCAGTATGATGATTATTCTTTTCATGCTTTTATTTGTTTTGATGTTTCGTTTCCGTTATTGCTTATTCGCCGTTTCCGTCAGTTTGCCTGTCGCTTTGCCGGCATTGCCCGTCAGCTGGCTCACTCTGCTGCGGTTTTTGTTTATGAAGTCCTTCCATCCCCTGTAGTTCACTTCCGTTTCCGGTCTTCCAGCCTGCAGGAAGTGGCAGTATGCGGCAGCCAGAGCATCCGTGGCATCCATAAACGGCACCTTGTCTTTCTCCTTTATTCCCAGCAGCCTGAACAGCATTCCCGCCACTTGTTCCTTTGATGCCTGTCCTTGTCCGGTTATTGCCATCTTTATTTTCAGCGGTGCGTATTCGTGTATCGGCACGCTGTGGTGTATTGCTGCCGCTATCGCCACTCCTTGTGCTCTGCCGAGCTTCAGCATCGACTGCACGTTCTTTCCGAAGAAAGGTGCTTCGATTGCCATCTCGTCGGGCAGGAACTCGTCTATTATCCCCGTCACCCGTTCGAATATCCTTCCGAGTCTCAGGTATGGGTCGCTTTCCTTCCGCATGTCGATCACTCCCATTGCCATCATCGAAGCCTTGTTGCCCGCCACCTTCAGAAGTCCGTAGCCCATCACGTTGGTTCCGGGGTCAATGCCGAGTATTATCTTTTCTGAAGCCATAGTCTTCCTTCCGGGTTATTTGAAGTATGGGTTGTGTGCGGTTTCAAATCCCATGGTTGTCTGTTCTCCGTGTCCGGGCAGTATGATGCAGTCGGCAGGCAGCAGCGAACTGAGTTTTTTCAGGCTCTTCATCATGTCCTGGTAGCTGCCCAGCTGGAAGTCAGTCCTGCCGATGCTGAGTCTGAACAGCGTGTCGCCGGTGAAAGCCACATTCTCGTCCTTTGAATACAGCACTACCGACCCCGGCGAGTGGCCTGGTGTGGAGATCACGTCGAGGGCGTGGTTGCCAAACTTTATCACTTCTCCTTCGTCGAAGTAGTTTTTCACTTCCGCAGGCTCTTCGCGATACGTCATTCCTATCAATGCGCTTGCCTGTGCCGGAAGGTTCTCGATCAGCTGGCTGTCGTGTATGCTCACTTCCGGTTTCAGCCCATAGGTGTCTTCCGCGAATCTGTTGCCGAAGTTGTGGTCTATGTGTCCGTGTGTGCTGACCAGCCTTTTAGGTGTCAGACCGTTGTCGCTGATGTATCTTTCCATCGCCTTGCGTTCCTCGGGGTGTAGCGCTCCGCAGTCTATGATGACACACTCCTTGGTGTCGTCGCTCACCACGTAGCAGTTCTCCTGGAACATGTTGCATTCAAATCTCTGTATGTTCAGCATCTTGATTCCTGTTTAAATGGTTCTTCTTCTGATGGCGGTTGCATTGAAGTCAGTCTCTTCCATAAGTCTCCTTTCTGCCGGTTTCAGTTTCCTGACCTTCAATCCCAATGTCTATCCCACCGGCACGTAGATAACGAATTTTTCCTTGAACCAATCCTCGTCAAACCAGTTTGTTATCTCTGTAGCTTCTGCAATCTTCTTGAAAGGGCGCATTTCGCCTTCCACGTTGCCGCCTTTCAGACATATCACTCCGTTGGGCAGAGAGTTGCGTTGCTCTTTGCCGACGTTCTTCTTCACGATTTTCATGAGGTCGGGCAGCGGCATCACGGCACGGCTCACCACGAAGTCGTATTTTCCTTTCTCCTCTTCACCTCTGAGATGCACGGCTTCCACGTTTTCCAGTCCTATAGCCGTTGCCACTTCGTTCACCACGCGTATCTTCTTCCCCGTTCCGTCAATCATCTTGAATTGCGTTTCCGGGAACAGTATCGCCAGCGGTATGCCTGGGAATCCGCCTCCTGTGCCGAAGTCGAGAATCCTGGTGCCCGGTCTGAACGATACCGCCTTTGCTATTGCCAGCGAGTGCAGCACGTGGTGCAGATACAGGTTGTCTATGTCTTTCCGCGAGATTACGTTTATTTTCTCATTCCAGTCTTTATACAGGTCGAAGAGAGCTGCGAACTGCTGCTTCTGCTTGTCTGTGAGGTCGGTGAAATATTTCAGTATTTCTTCCATCGTTTTGTTTCTTGGGGGTTAAGTTATCTGTTTTTATTGTTTTAGACCAACGTCGTTCTCTGCTGTGTCTGGCTTGTAGTGTTCGGCCATATTGAGGTGACGCGTCTTTTGTTGTTATTTTATTGTAGTCATAGTGTTTGCGTGTGGTATATGGTGCAGCTTATCTTATGCAAAGATAATGCAAGGCGAGTGGAGAACGAAATGAATGTATTCATTTCTTATCCAGAGCCGTAGCTTATCTTATGCAAAGATAATGCAAGGCGAGTGGAGAACGAAATGAATGTATTCATTTCTTATCCAGAGCCGTAGCTTATCTTATGCAAAGATAATTATAATTATTGAAATGTGCAAATACTTACACTCTCTATCTTGTGCGAGAACAGGTCTTGGGTTTCTGTTTTCCGGATATCCGCCAATATGTGGGGACTTCATTTTTTTATTGCGTTTCATGGTGTTCTTTTTGTGTAGTTCTTTGTTTCTGATCCGGTCGGTTTTTCATGTCAATATGAGTGTTTGCATCTTGTAAACCATTGGTTTCTGTCTCTTCAGTCGCCGCTTTACTCCTGTCCGTCAGTTTCCTGCATTAGCGATGAACCCCGAAACGATGTTCAGCGTTCCGGTCAGCACCTTGTCGCGGTTCACCACGTCGTCGTGTAGCTGCATGATTTTCTTGGGCAGGGGATGGATGTCTGCCACATCCAACTTATAGGAGAATGTATAGCCGTTAAAAAGTCTTTACAAAATTGTCCCACTTGTCCCAATGTCCCATTGTCCCAACAGGAAATGGTGTTTTTGTCTAAGTTATTATATATCAATATATTATCTTTTTTATTACATTTATTTTTTGTTATATGGGACAATGGGACATTGGGACAAGTGGGACAAGTGGTACAATTTTGTAAAGAGTTTTACTCTCTTTTCCCTCTTTCCCTTGCCATCTCTTTGAGGTCCACATTAACGATCTCTCTTGTCATTATAGCTATATTATTTTCAAGAACAGGGAAGGAGCTCTGTCGTATCCAACTTGTCGGAGATGTATAGTCATTAGAAAAAGCTTTACAAAATTGTCTCAATTGTCTCACTGTCTCATTGTCTCAAGTGGAATTGGTTATTTTGTCTAAGTTGTTATATATCAATATATTATCTTTTTTATTACAATTATTATTCATTTTATGAGACGTTGAGACATTGAGACAATTGAGACAATTGAGATGTTGTTGGGGTAGGGTGTGTTGGTGGTGATAAACGAAAAAGAGGCATTTACTTATGTAAACACCTCTTGGATTTAAATTCTTAGTGACTCCGACAGGATTCAAACCTGTAACCTTCTGATCCGTAGTCAGATGCTCTATTCAGTTGAGCTACGGAGCCATATTTCTGAATTGCGAGAGCAAAGGTATGGAACTTTTTTGAATCTGCAAAATTTTTGAGTGTTTTTTTGAGATTTATTTCGATTTTTCTTTGTTTCCCCTCGTCTGAAAGCTTTTTCTCCTTGTTTTTTCCCAGGAAAGTAGCTAAAATGTGATGATTCCCCCGATTGCTAAAATTCACAAAAGCCAAACAAAAATCCACTCTTCTAAAACATCAAGATCCAAACAATCCCCAATGACCGATTTATGATAAACCGAAAAGACTGAATCCTGTCTTTATGAGACGAGGACTCAGTCTTTTTCGTTTTATTCAGTTCCTTTCATAAAGACGCTTTGCTTAGTCGTCCATGAGTTTTCTGTATCTTCCCTTCTTTATCTCTTCGTTTCCGAGGCGTCTCGCCTTGTTTATTTCGTAGTCAGAGTAGCTGCCCTCGAAATAGAACACCTCTCCGTTGCCTTCGAAGGCGAGGATGTGCGTACAGATTCTGTCGAGGAACCAGCGGTCGTGGCTGATCACTACGGCGCATCCGGCGAAGCCTTCGAGACCCTCCTCAAGAGCGCGTAGGGTGTTTACGTCGATGTCGTTGGTAGGCTCGTCGAGCAAGAGCACGTTGCCCTCCTGTTTGAGTGCCATCGCCAGCTGCAGACGGTTGCGCTCACCGCCCGAAAGCAGTCCGCAGAGCTTGTTCTGGTCGGTGCCAGAGAAGTTGAAACGCGAGATGTAGGCGCGTGCGTTGATGTCTCTGCCACCCATGCGTATCGTTTCATTGCCCTGACTGATGGTTTCATAAACAGATTTGTTGGGGTCGATATCCTTGTGCTGCTGGTCCACATACGCCAGTTTCACGGTTTCGCCCACCTCGAAAGTTCCTCCGTCGGCATTCTCCAGTCCCATGATCATGCGGAAGAGTGTGGTCTTGCCGGCTCCGTTAGGGCCTATCACACCCACGATGCCGTTAGGAGGGAGCATGAAGTTGAGATCGTTGAAGAGCACCTTCTCTCCGAAAGCCTTCTTCACGTGTTGTGCCTCTATCACCTTGTTGCCGAGGCGCGGACCGTTGGGGATGAAGATTTCGAGTTTCTCCTCACGCTCCTTCTGCTCCTGGTTGAGCATCTGCTCGTATGCGTTCAGACGCGCCTTTCCCTTTGCCTGGCGTGCCTTGGGTGCCATGTGTGCCCATTCCAGCTCCCTCTCCAGGGCTTTTCGTCTCTTCGAAGCCTGCTTCTCTTCCTGCATCATGCGTTTCGTCTTCTGGTCGAGCCATGAAGAGTAGTTGCCGTGCCATGGAATGCCCTCGCCTCTGTCTAGTTCGAGAATCCATTCGCTCACGTCGTCGAGGAAGTAGCGGTCGTGGGTGACGGCAATCACCGTTCCCTCATATTGCTGCAGATGCTGCTCCAGCCAGTCTATGCTCTCAGCATCGAGGTGGTTGGTAGGCTCGTCGAGGAGCAACACGTCGGGCTTCTGCAGCAGCAGTCTGCACAATGCCACGCGGCGTCGCTCACCGCCAGAGAGGTTCTTCACCGAACTGTCGCCTGCCGGGCAGCGCAGAGCCGCCATCGCGCGGTCGAGTTTGGAGTCCATGTTCCATGCGTCGGTAGCATCGATGATGTCCTGCACCTCAGCCTGTCTCTGCATCAGCTTGTCCATCTTGTCGGGGTCGCTGTAATATTCTTCCTCACCGAATTTCAGGTTTATCTCTTCGTATTCCTTCAGGGCGTCGTAGGCTTTCTGCACGCCTTCCATCACGTTCTCCTTCACGGTCTTCTCTTCATTGAGAGGCGGATCCTGAGGCAGATAGCCAACAGTGTAGCCCGGGCTCCACACCACTTCTCCCTGAGAAGGCTGCACCAGGCCGGCTATGATTTTCATGAGAGTGGATTTACCTGCTCCGTTGAGACCTATGATGCCGATCTTGGCGCCATAGAAGAACGACAGGTAAATGTTTTTTAGTATTTGCTTGTTGTTCTGCGGGATGGTTTTGGAAACCCCCACCATGGAGAAGATAATCTTCTTGTCGTCTACTGTTGCCATACTGTGTTTTTTGTTTTTTTTTAAAGGTTAGTATTATATTGTTTTTATTGTTTACATATAGTTCTGTCTTCAGATTCGGCAGACTGAGATTGGGGAATCCGCATTCCTAATCAGCCGTTTTGCTCACTGCGAAATATTTTGCCTCCCTGTTGCTCAGATATATGCCGCATGTGGAACTTTGCGGATACATGGCTCCGTTTTCCGTGAGCTTGATGTTCAGCGCCTTGAAGTCGAGCAGCTCGCTCAGCGGGAATATCAGCTTCTGGTCGGGGAGCGACGGGTAGCCCACGGCAGGCCGGATGCCCTGATAGGCAGCCTTCGCCAGGTCTTTCATGCTCAAGGCTTCGTCTGGCGCATAGCCCCACAGGTGGCGTCTCACCTCTCTGTGCAGCCATTCGCTTGTAGCCTCTGCCAGTCTGTCGCCGATGCTCTGCATCATGAGTGAGCGGTAGGAGTCAGTGCCGCTTTTCAGCGTTTCCAGTTCTTCGGCATAAGACGGTGAGACCGTTATGGCGAAGACGCCGATGAAGTCGTTGTGTCCCCGAGGTGCCACGAAGTCGCAGAGCGACAGTCTGGCTTCGCCCATCCTGTTCGGGTGTTTCTGCCTTGGCGTAGGCAGTTCGAGGTCTTTGCCCTTCACCGCTCCCGGCAGCACTATGCTGTGGTCTGTGGCATAGGCAGGATAGAATCCCACCTGGGCCTGCATATAGTGTTTCTTCTCTATTTCGTCGAGCAGCAGTTCCGCTTCTTTCTTTATGTCGTCAGCTTCAGCCTGTCCCTTTCTCACCTTCCATAGATTATAGAAATACGTCCAGTTGATGAATTTCCTCACCTCCTGTATGTCGATGTGCTGCAGGGTGCGGTATCCGATATATGTGGGGTGGGGCAGGGGAGTGTCGTTCCAGTCAATCTGAAACCGGTTGAGCTCCTTGTCCTTTGCCGTCGGGCAGCAAGGGCAAGCCGCTGTGGCGCTTCCTTTCCCGTCGGCGAGGTTCATTATCCCGTTCACTTTCTTCTGGGCGTCGTGTTGTCTCACCAGTTCCTGCTGCAGTTTCTTGTTCTCCTCAATTATCCTGTCCCTCTCGGGGCCCTGTAGCTGAAGGGCGATTATAGGGTTCTGGGCGGCGTCCTTCATGTGGAACACCGGTCCGCTGTACAGAGGCGCTATCTTGAGCGCGGTATGCAGTTCGCTTGTCGTCGCTCCGCCGATGAAAAGCGGGATGTCGATGCCAGCCTTAGCCATGGCTTCGGCAATCTTGCACATCTCGTCGAGCGAAGGGGTGATGAGTCCGCTGAGAGCCACGAAATCCACTTTCTGCTCCTTGACGGTCTGTATTATCTTCTCGGCAGGAGTCATTACCCCCAAGTCGATTACGTCGAAGTTGTTGCATCCCAACACCACCGCCACGATGTTCTTTCCTATGTCGTGAACGTCGCCCTTCACCGTGGCAACGAGATATTTGCCGTTGCTCTTGCTTCCGCTCTGCCTTCCCTCCTCTATGTATGGCTTGAGGATGGCAACGGCGTGTTTCATCGTGCGAGCCGACTTCACCACCTGTGGCAGGAACATCTTTCCCTGGCCGAACAGGTCGCCCACCGTCTGCATGCCTTTCATGAGCGGCCCCTCTATTATCTTTGCCGGTTCGGGATAATTCTTCAGAGCCTCCATGAGGTCAGCCTCCAGATATTCGTCGTCGCCTGTGCGCAATGCCGTGATGAGCCTTTCCTCCAGGGGAGTGGCAGAACGGTCGATGGCTGTCGCTTCTTCTGTGGCAGGGTTCTCTTTCTCTTCGAGCAATCTTTGTGCCATGGCGGCAAGCCTTTCCGAAGCATCCTCTCTGCGGTATAATATCACGTCCTCGATAGCTTTGAGCAGATCGGCGGGAATGTCCTGATACATCACCTTTGTGGCTGGGTTGACGATTCCCATGTCCATGCCCTCTTTCATGGCATTATAGAGGAAGGCGGCATGCATAGCCTCGCGCAGGTAATTGTTGCCTCTGAAGGCAAAAGACAGGTTGCTCACACCTCCGCTGACATGAGCGCCAGGCAGGTTCTTCTTTATCCATCCTGCAGCTTTTATGAAGTCTATGGCATATCTGTCGTGCTCCTTCATTCCGGTTGCAACGGTCAGGATGTTGGGGTCGAATATTATGTCGTCGGGTTTCACACCGGCTTCTTCGGTAAGTAGTCTGTATGCCCTTCGGCACACCTCCACCTTGCGGGCGTAAGTAGTGGCCTGTCCCTCCTCGTCGAATGCCATCACCACCATGGCAGCCCCATACTCTCTTATAGTTCTGGCATGAGAGAGAAATGACTCCTCTCCCTCTTTCAGCGATATGGAGTTGACGATGCATTTGCCCTGCACGCATTTCAGAGCAGCCTCTATCACGTTGAAACGCGAGGAGTCTATCATCCACGGCACACGTGCCACCTCGGGGTCGGAAGCCATGAGATTGAGGAAATGGGTCATCTCCGCTTCGGTGTCTATCAGACCGTCGTCCATGTTTATGTCAAGCATCGTCGCTCCGTCTCTCACCTGTTTGCGTGCGATGGCGAGAGCCTCGTCGTATTGTTTCTCCTTGATGAGTCGTAGGAACTTCCTGCTGCCTGCCACGTTGCATCTCTCGCCTACGTTGATGAACATCCCTTCGGCTGGCGAATAGCTCTCCATGCCAGCCAGCCAGTCCACCTTGCCTGTAACCGGCAGGCTGCGTGCCTTTCTCGCCTCCACAATGTGTGAGATTGCCCTGATGTGTTCAGGCGTGGAGCCGCAGCATCCACCAACGATGTTAACGCTCATGTCGTCGGCAAAAGACTTTATCGCCTCTGCCATCATCTGTGGCGTTTCGGTATATATACCCTCTTCGTCGGGGAAACCGGCATTGGGGTGGGCACTTATATAATAAGGTGAGCGTTCAGAAAGCGCCTGCAGATAAGGACGCATGTCTTCAGCACCGAAGGAGCAGTTAAGACCTACGCTGAAAATGTTCTCGTCGTGCTGCACCGATGCGAGGAAAGCGTCGAGAGTCTGTCCCGAGAGTGTGCGTCCGCTCGCGTCGGTTATGGTGACGCTGAGCATTACGGGGATTTCCCTTCCCGTAGCCACCCTCACTCTTCTTGCCGCAGCAAGAGCCGCTTTGGCGTTGAGAGTGTCGAATATGGTTTCTATCAGCCAGATGTCAACGCCGTTGTCGCTCAATACCGTCATCTGCTCTGTATATGCGTCGCATAGCTCGTCGAAAGTCAGAGCTCTGTAGGCAGGATTCTCCACGTCGGGCGACATGGACAGCGTCTGGTTTGTGGGTCCGATTGACGCAGCCACGAACCTTGGCTTCTCAGGAGTGAGCCGTGTCATCCTGTCTGCCTCCTCTCTGGCAATCCTTGCAGCCTCACGGTTAATCTCCTTCACGAGATGTCCGGTGTGGTAGTCGGACTGTGATATTCTCTGGGCGTTGAAGGTGTTGGTCTCTATGATGTCGGCTCCGGCTTCGAGATAAGCCCTGTGTATCTCCCTCAGCACGTCGGGACGTGTGATGGAGATGATATCGTTGTTGCCCTTCAGTTTCACGTCCCAGTCCATGAATTTCTCTCCGCGGAAGTCTTCTTCTTCCAGATGGTACCTTTGTATCATGGTGCCCATCGCTCCGTCGAGAATCCATATCCTGTCGTTGTCGCGTCTGAATGTATCGTAAAAAGACTTTGTCTTATCTTTCATTTCTGCTCTTGGTATTTCTTCTTTTTCTTGTTTCGCCTTTTGGAGAGTGTTCTCCTTGTTCCTTGCGGACCATCGTCCTTTAGTAGGCTCCTGATGATTTATAGTCCGCGTTCCTTGGCTTGGTAATATTCATGCGGGGTTATAGTCCGTTCATTATTTTCTCCACGCTCTGTGAAGCGTTCATCGTGTAGAAATGTATTCCGGGTACGCCATTCTCACGTAGTTCCCTGCATTGGTGTTTTGCCCATTCCACTCCCACAGCCTTCACGTCATCGTTGCTCTTGCATTTCATCAGTTCGTTAGACAACCGCTTGGGGAAGTCGATGTGGAACGTCTTAGGCAGCATCGTCAGATGATTGAGCGTTGTCAGAGGTTTCAGTCCCGGTATTACGGGCACGTTGATTCCTTCTTTGCGCAGACGTTTCACGAATGCAAAGTATTTGCTGTTGTCGAAGAACATCTGCGTCACTATATATTGTGCCCCGGCGTTCACCTTTGCCTTCAGGTTCTCGATGTCGGTTTCCATGTTCATCGCCTCGTCGTGTTTTTCCGGATACCCGGCCACACCGTATGTGAAAGGTTCAGTGAGCATCTCGTTCTGTACCCCTCCGAGCAACTGTCCGTTGTTGAAGCGGTTTATCTGCTGGCAGAGGTCAATGGCGTGTGCATGTCCTTCAGGCGTAGGAATGAATCTGTTGTCGCTTTTGGCTTTGTCTCCTCTTAGCAGCAGCAGGTCTGTTATACCCAGATAAGAGAGGTCTATCAGTTCGCTCTCTATCTCCGCTGCCGTGAATCCGCTGCAGATGATGTGTGGCACCGTGCGCACCTTGTATCGCTCCTTTATCGCAGCTGCGATTGCCACCGTTCCGGGTCTGTTGAGCACGCTGAGTTTCTTGTATGTCCCGTTGGCGAGTTCGCTGTAAAGGGTGTCGTATCTGTGTGTCGTGATGTTTATGTAGGCTGGGTCAAACGGCATCAGTCGGTCTATTGTGCGATAAATGCTGTCGATACCCTTGCCTCTTAGTGGAGGCAATACCTCAAAAGAAAAGTATGGCTTGTTTTCTGTCGTCATATAGATGATTAATAGTGATAATACAATTGAAACCTGTTTCTTTACCAATTTGAAGAAACAAAATTACTCAAAATCTTTCGCTTTCCTTGTCTAAATACAATATTTAACATACTCCATAAGCTGCCATTGTTTACATCGCTTGGGCAATAGTCTTTGAAACGCGTTTGACGCTTTGGTTTTTTATCTGGAACCGGTCATTGAGTCTTGTCAAAATTCTGATTTTTAGAAGAGTGGGGGAGTTTATTACTCGTTTTGTAATTTGAGGACAATTGTAAGGATGAAGCGGTGGATGAACCGATTTTTTCGATTTATGTCTTACAAATTGTAAATTTTTAAGGAAAATTTATAGGCTGTGTGGGAACACACACAAATTGACATAAATTAAGTTGGTAAAATCTTTGGAATATTGAAAAATAGTTATAACTTTGCAAACGTTATCCTGAAAACAATCTTTTTACCTTAAAAGACTAATACCTATTGAAAATTTAAAGCGGCAACCTGTGAAGGCAGCCGCTTTTCTGTTGTATGCTCGGCACGAGCATTGTCT
>NZ_FR892595.1:0-5048 GCF_000436015.1 Prevotella sp. CAG:592
ACGGCCTAATGACCGTTTTGGGTTAAAGCGATGGCGGTTACAAAAGCCACGTCACAACGTCTTAAACGTAATGAGATATTCACTGCTCAGAAACAACAGAAGATTATGAATAAGACTATAATGACAGCGGCTTTGGCTCTCTTTGTCATCGGCAGCGAAGCGACAGCAAGAGAAATGGCATCGGCAAGCAAAATGATGTCAGCAAGCCAAAAAACGACAACAAGAAAGAAGACTACGGCGAGAAAGAAAGCGACAGGGATAAAGGTAGTTGACCTGAGGACCGAACGCATGGTATCGCCTATGAGCATCGGCACGACAACGCCTCGCCTGGGATGGCGAATCACGGCAGACAAGAACGATGTGAGACAAAGAAGATACCACATCATCGTGGCTTCATCAAAAGACAACGCAATGCAAGGCATCGGCGACCTGTGGGACACCACGGCTGACAGCGACCAGTCGCAATGGGTGGAATATGCCGGAAAACCTGTGCGCAGCAACACTACCTGCTACTGGCGAGTGAAAGTGGAGACGACACAAGGCGACTCTGAATGGAGCGACGTGGCGATGTGGAATGTGGGACTGATTTCTGAATCCGACTGGAGCGGACAATGGATCGGTTTCGACGCCGCCAAACCGTGGGACAAAGAGGAGCTGCACAGCAAACTGTCGTCGAGATATCTCAGACGGGAATTCTCTCTGGACAAAGCCGTGAGGAAAGCTACGCTATACATCAGCGGACTGGGAATGTATGAGGCGTTTATCAACGGGAAGAAAGTGGGCGAACAGGTATTGGCTCCGGCACCGACAGACTACCGCAAGACGGTGGTTTACAACGCATTCGACGTTACCGACATGATGCAGTCAGAAAATGCCATTGCCGTGGCACTGGGCAACGGACGATACTACACCATGCAGCAGAAAAAGAAACCGTACAAGATAACGAACTTCGGATACCCGAAGCTGCGCGCCAACATAATCATTGAATTTGCCGACGGCACGAAGAAGACCATTTCAACCGACACGAAATGGAAGCTCAACGCTGACGGCGCAATACGCTCCAACAACGAATACGACGGCGAGATTTACGACGCACGAAAGGAGTTCAAGGGATGGACAACGGCTGGCTACGACGACTCAAAATGGGAGAACGCCGAACGCACCGCTATCCCCACCGGCACGCTGCGCGGAGCTATGAGTCCAAACATGAAGGTGATGAAGCAGATGCCGGCACAGACTATCACCATGCATGGCGACACGGCGATAATAGACCTCGGACAGAATATCGCAGGATGGCTCAAGATGAGGGTAGAGAATACTGCAAGCGGCGACTCCATAAAGATACGCTTTGCCGAAACACTGACTCCCGACGGCAGACTCTACCGCGAGAACCTGCGCCATGCGCTGACGACGGACTGCTACGTGGCTGACGGCACGGAGAAAGGAAAATGGTGGAACCCGACATTCGTATACCATGGGTTCCGCTATGCTGAGATTACCGGACTGAGAAGTCCGAAGAAGGAGGATTTCATAGGTGAGGTGGTGAGCGACGAGATGGAAAAGACCGGTACGTTCACCTGTTCAGACACCATTCTCAACAAGGTTTACCACAATGCGGAATGGGGAATACTCGCCAACTACAAGGGAATGCCCGTTGACTGTCCGCAGCGCGACGAGAGGCAGCCGTGGCTCGGCGACAGGACAAGGGGCTGTCTGGGAGAATCGTTTATCTTCGACAACAACCTGCTCTACAACAAATGGGACCGCGACATCACTGAAGCCCAGCGAGAAGACGGATGCATACCCGATGTGGCACCGGCATACTGGAACTACTACTCCGACAACATCACATGGCCGGCAGCACTGCCTTTCTCCATGGAGATGCAGTATGACCAGTTCGGCGACCTGTCGGCTATCAGCAGATATTATCCAGCCGCAAAAAAATGGATAACCCACATGGGCTACCAATATGAGAAAGACGGACTGATGCCTCGTGACAAATACGGTGACTGGTGTGTGCCGCCAGAAGACATCAAGATGATACACAGCAAAGACCCAAACCGCACCACCGACGGCACCCTCATAGCCACGGCATATTACTATCGTCTGAACAAGATGATGGAACGCTTTGCCGGAATCCTTGGCAAAAGCGACGACGCACAGACTTTCGCCAAGAAGGCGGAAGAGGTGAAGACGGCTTTCAACAGTAAATTCCTGACTATAAAGAAAGACACCCATGAGGCTTACGGCGGACTGCTGTATCCCGACAGCACATTCTACGGCAACAACACCTGCACAGCCAACCTGCTGCCGCTCGCTTTCGGAATGACCGACGACCCGTATGTGAAGACTGAGGTGGAGAAGAACATCCTGAAAAACATCATTACCCTGAACAAGGGCAGGATACCGTGTGGCGTCATCGGAGTGCAATGGATAATGCATACGCTCAGCGACATGGGACGCACAGACGTGGCATGGCTGCTCGCCACAAACAAGGCATACCCGAGTTGGGGATACATGGCAGAAAACGGCGCGACAACGACTTGGGAGCTATGGAACGGCAACACGGCAAGTCCGAAGATGAACAGCGGAAACCATGTGATGCTGCTCGGCGACCTCGTGTCGTGGATATACCAAGACCTCGGAGGAATAAACAGCGACCCCGACAATCCAGGCTACAAGCATATCATACTGAAACCGGACTTCAGCGTTGACGAAATCGACGACATCAGCACGTCGTACAAGAGCATCTACGGCAACATCCAGAGCAAATGGAAAAAGCAGAACGGAATGCTGCACTGGCAAGTGGAAATTCCTGCCAACACCACAGCGACACTACACATGCCCGACGGCACGACAAGGGAAACGGGATCGGGAAAATACTCGTTCACCGAGAAACTGCCAATGAGAGACAGCAGTATCGTCACTGACGAATTCCTCTACACCAAGGCTACATTCCCGGAATGCCATTCGGCTACCATCGCAGAGACGACAAAGGGCGACCTCGTGGCAACCTACTTCGGAGGAACAAAGGAGCGCAACCCCGACGTCTGCATATGGGTAAGCCGCAAGGTGAAAGGCAGCAAGGAATGGACAAAGCCACAGATGGTGGCAGACGGCATCATCAACGACACACTGCGCAAGGCATGCTGGAACCCGGTGGTATACCAGATTCCACAAGGCGACCTCGTGATATATTTCAAGATCGGCAGCAAAGTGAGCGACTGGTCCGGATGGATGGTGAGATCGAAAGACGGCGGAAAGACGTGGTCGAAGCGTGAACCGCTGCAGAAAGACTTTCTCGGACCGGTGAAGAACAAGCCGGTGATGAGCCGCGGCAGACTGATTGCTCCGTCAAGCATAGAGAGCAACGGATGGAGACTATACTTCGAATACTCCGACGACATGGGAAAGACATGGCAGCGCACGGACTACGTAGAAGCTGACAGTATCACCATTGAGGGAAAGAAGAAACTGAAGGACCTCGCCATACAGCCGAGCATCATCTCGCTGAAAGACGGCAGGCTGGCGGCTCTGGCACGCACACGCAGCGAACATATAGGCATAACATACAGCGAGGACAACGGCAAGACATGGTCGAAGCTCAAACTCATCGACACGCCAAACAACAACAGCGGACTTGATGCCGTGACGCTTTCCGACGGCAACCACGTGCTCATCTGCAACGACAAGCCTATTCCCAACGGAATAAAGAATGGCAAGGGACTGCGCACTCCGCTCTCGCTGATGACAAGCAGCGACGGCGAAAGCTGGCAACATTGGATGACGCTCGAAGACTCGCCAATCAGCCAGTATTCATATCCCTCGATAATCCAGACCTCCGACGGACATATCCACTGCATCTACACATGGCGCAGACAGAGGATAAAACATGTGGAGGTGAGGACTGACAAGTAAACGAATAGAAAAGTTGAAAAGTAAACAGGTCAAATAACTTGACTCGTTGAAAAACAAACAAGTTGAAAAAGTTGACAACAAACTTCAATGCCCAATGAAACATCTACTATCCATACTCCTCATGCTGCTGACAATGAATGCAGCCAGCATGAACGCCACACCGACAGAAGGCAAGACCTCCGTAGCGGGATTCTTTCCGCTCAACGGCAGCGGACGCATAGTGTATAACTTCAACCAAGGCTGGCGCTTCCATCTGGGCGATGCCAAGGGAGCGGAGGCTACTACATTCAACGACTCCAAATGGGAAGTGGTATGCGCCCCACACACCGTCCGGCTCGAACCATCTGAGGCGAGCGGCGGCAGAAACTATCAGGGCGTAGCATGGTATCGCAAACGCTTCCGGATGCCGAAAGGCATGCTGGGAAAGGATGCTACACTGTATTTCGAAGCCATAATGGGCAAACAGGAAATCTACGTGAACGGCAAACTCGCCACATCCCACCTCGGCGGCTATATGCCCATAATCATAAATCTGACACAATGCGGAGTGAAGGCCGGCGACGAGTGCATCATCGCCGTGAAAGCCGACAACAGCGACGACAAGAATTATCCGCCGGGCAAGAAACAGGCGGCCCTGGACTTCTGCTACCACGGCGGAATGTACCGCGACGTTTGGCTCATCGGCAAATCGCCGATTGCCATTACCGATGCCAATGAGCAGAACAGCGTTGCCGGAGGCGGAGCATTTCTCCACTTCGACAACATCTCGGAAAAGAAGGCCGACGTGTTTGTAAACGTGGAGGTGGGCAATAAGTCGACTGCCACTGCGTCACCTACCGTAATAGTAAGGATAAAGGACAAGGGAGGCAAGGTGGTGGCCACCATGAAACAGAAAATCTCTGTTGCTCCAAAATCTGCAACCACGGCAACGCCACACACCACACTCCGGACGCCTCATCTCTGGAGCCCTGAGTCGCCATATCTGTATGATGTGGAGATAAGCGTGGTGAACGGCGGAAAGACAGTAGACGGCGGCATCCTGCACATGGGAATACGCAATGCGGAATTCTGCGGCAAAGATGGTTTCTGGCTCAACGGCAAACCTTATCATCAGCTCATCGGCGGCAACC